>DATMJU010000777.1:0-2882 GCA_035553795.1 Vicinamibacterales bacterium | reverse complement strand
CCGGCCAGACGGCGGTGCAGGAGCAGATGACGAAGCTCGCCGACGAACTGCAGATGGGCCCCGAGTATCGAGCCGGCTTCGTTGGCCGCTCGCGCGAGCTGAATCGCACGGCGACGGCGTTCCTTTCGGCGATCATCCTGTCACTGGTGTTCATGTACCTGATCCTGGCGGCGCAGTTCGAGTCGTGGCTGCATCCCGTCACGATCCTGCTGTCGTTGCCGCTGACGCTGCCGTTCGCGCTCGTGTCGATCATCATCTTCGGCCAGTCGCTCAACATCTTCTCCGGCCTCGGGTTGCTCGTCCTGTTCGGCGTGGTGAAGAAGAACTCGATTCTGCAGATCGATCACGCCAACCAGTTGCGCGACCAGGGTATGCCGACGGATCGCGCGGTGATCCAGGCCAGCCGCGATCGCCTGCGTCCGATCTTGATGACGACGCTGGCGTTCGTGGCCGGCATGATCCCGCTGGTGGTGTCGCAGGGCGTGGGCTCTTCCACCAATCACGCGATTGGCTGGGTCGTGATTGGCGGACAGACGCTGGTGCTGGTGTTGACGCTGGTCGTGACGCCGGTGGCGTACTCGCTGTTCGACGAAGTGCAGCGCAGGAAGCTGTTCAGCCTGCGGCGCTCCTACTTGGCGCCCAGTTCGTAGAATCCGGCGAGTTCCAGCTTCACCACCACGGTGGCGGCGCTGTCGTTCTTGAGATACCAGCCGTGGATGCCGTCCCACGGAGCGGTGAACGAGCCGCTCTGGGCGGTGCCCCCGGTCTTTGAATAGAACATGAGGTCGCCCACGCCGTTCACCTGCGGGGTGTGGCCGTGAAACTCGACGGTCATTTTCGCCGGATCGGCCAGCGTGCCGTAGCTGATGTTGTAGACCAGCGTCTGGCCCTTCTTCATCGTCAACTTGTATTCGAGCCCTTTGCCGACCGGCACGGGGACGTCAATGCTATCGGTGCGCCATTTCGCCGGCGCGATCGTGATCACGCCGTCGCGGAGCGCGTACTCGCGCCACCCGTTGACGGCCTCCGGCACTGCGGGCTTGCTTTGGGCGGAGGCGAACGAGGCGCCTACTGAAGCCATACAGAGAACTGATGCGGCGGCCAGAGTGCGGTTCATGGGGCCAAGGATATAGCGATTTGCGGGCCAGTAACGTATGCTGGCGGGGTTCGTTAGCCCGACAGGAACATTCGAAGAGGGACCACTCGATGCGTTTACAGAAACTGTTTGTTGCCGCCGCCGCCTTCACGTTCGCGATCATGTCCGCCAGCCCGGCGCTGGCGCAGGCCCGCCCCGCAGCCAAGGACGACGGGACCAACCCCCGCACGGCGCGGATCGGCGTGTGGGACAACACCACCAATCCCAACAACGTCATGACCTACGAGGCGTTCGAGGGTGACGGCAGCAAGCTCACCGTCAGCAACCCCAGCAATCCGAAGTCGGATTGGTCCTACGTGACGAAGTTCGATGGCGTGTATCGCCCGGTGACGGGCCAGGAGGGCGCCGAGACCGCCGTCGAGATCATCGACCCGAAGAGCATCCGCATCTACAACAAGCGCAACGGCGTGCTGAACCAGGTCGTGATCAACACGTTGTCAGCGGACAACAACACGATCAACAACGAGTACATCCGCATGGACAAGGACGGGAAGATCATGGGCGTGACGCACGTGACCTACGTCCGCCGCAAGAAGTAGCACGTCCGCAATCTGCGTTTTGCCGGGCGGCGATGACGAGTCGCTGCCCGGCTGCCTCTTCGCTCCTGCCGCTCTCGTCCCTCCGCAACGCTCATACGTACCACTCTCATCGCGTGTGATTGGCGCACTGACACATGACAAAAACTTGTGACAAAGTGTGACTGAATCAGATGTGAAACTTCTGTAGCATGACCCCGCGCTGAAGAAATCGTTGTCGGTCTAAATCTCTAATAACCAGAAATCTGCGGAGGCGCTCTTGCTCAGGCGACGTGTATCGATCGCGTTGGCAGCCATGACGGCTGTACTGACGCTGGCATTACCCCTTGCGGCCCACGCACAGTCGTCTACCGGCGGCTTGCGCGGGGTCGTCAAGGACAACCAAGGCGTAATTCCCGGCGTGACGGTGGTGCTCTTGAACGAGTCCACCGGCATCGCCCGCGAAACCATCACCAATGAATCCGGCGAGTACGCATTCCCGGCTGTCGAGCCCAACACCTACACCGTGAAGGCGGCGGTGCAGGGCTTCCGTGCGTTCGAGCGGCAGGGTGTTCGTATCAGCACGCAACAGTTCGTGGGCCTCGAGATCGTGCTGGAAGTCGGTACGCTCGCCGAGACCATCACGGTCACGGCCGACGCGCCGCTGATTGAGTCCACCAACGCCTCGGTCGGCGGCGTGATCGATGCCAAGGCGCTCGAAGCCATTCCGACCGCGGGGCGCAGCGTGTTCCTGATGGCGACGCTCGAACCGACCGTCCAGGCCAGCGGCAACGCGCACTGGAACCGCATGCAGGACCAGGTGGGCAACTCCGCCATCTCGATGGGCGGCGGTCCGGTTCGCGCCAACAACTTCCTCGTCGACGGATTCCCCGTCACCGACCTGCAGAATCGCGCCTCGACGAACCCGTCGATGGAAGCCGTGCAGGAAATGAAGGTCCAGGTTCACACCTACGACGCGGAGATGGGCCGCACCGGCGGCGGCGTCATGAACATGTCGGCGCGTTCGGGCTCGAACGACTGGAAGGGTTCTGCCTACACCGTCTATCGCCCGACCTCGCTGGCCGAGCAGCTGCTGATTCCGAAACTGCAGAAGCAGCCCAACGTGCCGGAAGAATGGAAGAACGGCGGTGGCGGCTTCGGCGGCCCGATCATCAGGAGCAAGACGTTCTTCTGGTCGGCCGGTGAAAAGT
>DATMJU010000776.1:0-7953 GCA_035553795.1 Vicinamibacterales bacterium | reverse complement strand
CCTCGCCTGGATCGCTCGAGGCCGTTTTCCACGCATTCGAGAGCCTGGTCTCGCTCGGCCGCTGATTTCTGCAACCTACGGCGGCTGGTAGTAATACGCACGGCCTCATATCGTCCTTCTGTGCGCAATTCCGTCAGTGTTTTCCTGTTTGTCTTGTTCCTGGCGTCCCCAGCAATGGCGTTCAAAGCTCGCGTTGTCGATCAGCAAGGCCGGCCGGTCGCAAACGCCAAGGTTTCCATCATCGGCAAGACCGGAGAAGCCGTCACCGACGCGGATGGCCGCTTTGAGTGGAAGCCCGATCCCCCACCGCCGTTCGAGATCCTCGTCATCGATGCGGGCGGCACGTACGCGCGGCCGGTGATTATCAGCGAGCTCAGCGCCGACCGTGAACTCGTCGTGACGATCACCCCACTGGTCAGCGAATCGATGGTCGTCACCGGCTCGGCTCCAAGCATTGCTTCGACGCCGGCGGCCGGTGCCACGAGCGTCAGCGGACGCGACGTCTCGGTGCGGCAACCCAGCAACCTGATGCAGGCGCTCGAGAACGTCGCCGGCATCAACCAGGTATCTGAAGGCCAGGCCGCCGTGCCGGCGATTCGCGGCCTTGCCCGCGGCCGCACGTTGATCCTGATCGACGGCGCGCGGGTCAGCTCGGAACGCCGCGTCGGCCCGAGCGCCACGTTCCTGGATCCATGGACGATCGAAAGCGTCGACGTGTCGCGCGGACCCGGCTCCGTCGCATACGGCTCTGATGCGTTCGGCGGTGTGATCTCAGTGCGCACGCGCCGAGTGATGCCGGGCTCGCCGCTGTCGGCACAATTCACCGGCACCGTCGGCGCCGGCATTCCGGAGCGCCGCGGCGCGCTTGAACTGTCGAAGGGCCTCGCGAAGGGCGGTGTGCTGCTCGCCGCGCATTCGCGCGACGTTGAAGACTGGGACAGTCCCGTTGCCGAGGTGCTCAACTCCGGATTCAGCGATCACGGCTTTCTCGGCCGCTTCGAGCACGCCGCAGGGCCGGGCAATATTTCCGCGTCGTGGCAGAGTGACTTTGGGCGCGACATTGAGCGGCCGCGCAACAATTCGCAGACAGTGCGCTTCTTCTACCCGTTCGAGAACTCGCATCGCTTGACGGCCGGCTACGAAGCCAGCAACGTCGCTGGGCTGCAGCGGGTCTCGTTCACCGGCTTCTACGGGACGTTCGAACAGCGCACCGACCAGGATCGCTTCCCGACCGCGACGACCGGGCGAACCATCGAGCGGGCGGACATCAGCGCCAGGGATTTCCATGTGCGCGGGTCCGGCGTGCGGTTGATTGGCCGTTCGCGCATCGAGTTCGGTATCGACGTCAACGGCCGCTTCGGACTCACGGCAATGGACGACCTGATCACCTACAATCTCGCCGGTGACATCGCCAGTACCCGGCCGAATGTGTCGATTGATACGGCGAGCCGCACGGACTCTGGCGCGTTCATGTCGATCGAGGCCGCCATCGCTCCCATGCTCTCGATCGGCGCAGGTGTCCGAGGCGACTACGTGACGACGAGGAACGCAGGTGGATACTTCGGCGACCAGTCGACCGGCAACGGCGCCGGTTCCGGCTATGCGTCGGTCACCCTCGGTGGCAATGCCGGCGTCAGCGCCACGGCGCAAATCGCCCGAGGCTTCCGCGACCCCGTGCTTTCCGACCGCTACTATCGCGGGCCAACGGGACGCGGCTTCATTACCGGCAATCCCGACCTCGAGCCTGAGACGAGCACGCAGTTTGACCTCGCCCTTCGCTACACCGCGCCCAGGTTCCGCATCGCCGGCTACTACTATCAATACCGGATCAACGACCTGATCGAACGGTACTCCACCGCCACCGACTTCTTCTTCTTCCGCAATCGCGGCCGCTCACGCCTGCGCGGCTTCGAGGTCGAAGGCCAGGTCACGCTGCCGGCGCAGTTCACGATCGATCTGTCGGGCCAGGTGGCGGAAGGTCGGGCGCTCGACGACAACGCGTATCTCGACGACGTGTCGCCGGCAAATGTCGCCGCCACGCTGCGGAAGCAGTTCGGCGAGCGCGCGTTCGGACAGGTGCGTGCGGCATACTTCTCAGACGATGACCACTTCGGCCCGACCGAGCGCGCGGTGCCAGGCCACACTATGGTCGACGCCGGGGCCGGCCTCCGCGTCGTGCGGCAGCTTGAACTGCGGCTCATCGGTCGCAACCTGCTGGACGAAGAGCATTTCGCCAGCCAGGACGTGCGCACCATCCTGGCCCCTGGCCGTTCGGTGGCGCTCGTCGCCAACGTGAAATTCTAGCCACGTGAGCTTCAACGTTCTCAATCGCAAGGTCCACTACTGGATCAGTTTCGGGGCGGCGCTGCCGATGATCGTCATGATCGGCAGCGGGCTTCTGCTGCAAGGTAAGAAGCAATTGGCCTGGGTGCAGCCGGTCGAGCAGCGCGGCACCGGCACGGTGCCGGTCATCGGCCTGGACGAAATCCTCACCTCGCTGAAGTCCGCCCCGGACATGGACGTGCAAAGCTGGGATGACGTCAATCGCCTCGACGTTCGCCCCGGTCGAGGCGTGGTCAAGGCGTGGCTGATGAACGGCTACGAAGTTCAGGTCGACCTTGGTACCGGCAAGGTGTTGCAGGTGGCGTACCGGCGATCGGATCTCATCGAATCGATCCACGACGGCTCGTTCTTTGGCGGCGACTGGACCAAGCTCGGGCTGTTCCTGCCGGCCGGCATCGTCGTGCTGCTGCTGTGGATCACCGGGCTGTGGATGTGGTGGGTGCCGTTCGCGGCCAAGCGCAGGGTCGCGAAGCAGAAGGCCTCGTTCAAATAATGAACATGGCGCCGCCGTCCTAGACGGTGACGGTCTTCTCGACGATGAAGATGTTGTTCTCGGTTTCCTGGATCGTCACTTCCACGGTGTACTTCACGCCGCGGCCGGGATACTGCTTCTTGATCACCTCGATCACCCCCTCGAACACGTAGTACGCCACGTTCTCGACGCTCGGCCCTTTCCCCTTCAGCACGACCACGCCCTCCGGCTCAAAGAGCTCCGAGTTCAAAAACGTCGTGTCCTGCTCGACGACCAGCATCTTGTGGTCCATGAAGCGCATCACGTTCTTGATGTCGCCAAACTCGAGCGACATGTCGATGTCGTCGCGCGGGAACTCCTCGGCGCTGATGGCGACCTTGCCCTGCCAGGTGTGGCCGTGGACGAACTTGCACTTGCCGGGGTAGCCAAGCTGGCGGTGTCCGGTGTGGAACTTTGCGGTGACGATGATTTTTTCCATGGCGAGTCCTGAGCGCAGTCGAAGAGCCAATCTTGATTATAGTGGGCGGATGCGGTTGCGGCTGGCGGCGCTGATCGTCCTCCTTGCGGCCGGCGTTGTCCGCGCCGGGCAGGAGGTGCCCCTCGCCACCGTGCTCGCACGCGCCGCTGTGTACGTCGGCGGCTACCACAAGGGATTGCGCGGCGTCGTCGCCGAAGAAACCTACACACAGAACATGACCTCCACGCGGTCGGGAACCGGCGGACGCAGCCGGCTCAATCGGGACAGCCGGCGCCTGCGCGCCGACCTGCTGTTGGTTCAACTGCCCAACGATGACCGGTGGATGCAGTTTCGCGACGTGTTCGAAGTGGATGGCAGGCCGGTTCGCGATCGCGATCAGCGGCTCTACAAGCTGTTCGTGAACGCCAAACCGGACGCGCAAGCGCAGGCTGAAACGCTTCAACAGGAAAGCGCCCGATACAACCTGGGGCCGGTGCTCCGAACCATCAATATCCCGTTGATGGCTCTCTATATCTTCGACAGCAACATCCATGCGGGCGTCGAATACAAGTTCGGGGAGTCCGCGAACATCAAGCGGTTCACGGACCTGGCGCCTGCCGAATCGGTCGCGGTGGTCGAGTTCAAGGAGACCACCAAAGACACGCTCGTCAAGGGCGAGAACGGCCGCGAGGTTCCGGCGCACGGGCGAGCGTGGATCGACACGACCAACGGACGGATCCTGCAGACGGAACTCATTGCCGTGGACACGGCGATTCGCGCGCAGATCACCGTGACCTACAAACAGCAGGACGGCATTTCCGTGCTGGTGCCGGACGAGATGCGCGAGACCTACAACATCCAGAGGAGCGACACGCGCATCGACGGCCGCGCAAAGTACGCTCGCTTCCGCCAGTTCACGGTCACGACGACGGAGAAGACAGGTGGTCAGGTCGACAGGTAGTCAGGTGGCCAGGCGGTTCTTCAGTCGCAGGAACGGTGCCTCGACGATTCGCCACGACAGCGCGGAGACCACGAAGGTTGAGGCCGTCAGCAGCAACGATCGCGCCGGCCACGACATCTCGATGAACCCCGGCACGTAGCGGCCAAGCACATACGGCATGAAGCCGTGGAACAGGTACAAGCCGTAGCTGATGGTCCCGATGTAGACCACGGGCCGCCATTGGAGCGAGCGTCCGAACGGACCCGCAAAACCCTTAGCGGCTGCGCCGACCAGCCACGCCGATCCGAGCGACACCCCGAAGTCCAGCGCCACTTCCAACGGCACGCCGGTCATGCCTGCGTAACGAAGCGCGAGCGCCGCCGCAAGCAGCGGCGCTCCGATCGCTAGACCGATGCGAGTCATGCGGTCGCGAGTCCCCGGCAGCGCGAGCAACGCGCCTGCACCAAGCGAATCGAGGCAGCTCGTAGGCAACACGGAGTTCATCGGACCGCCAATCAGCACTCGTGAGATCGGCGAGATCAGCACCATCACCGTGATCACCGGTGCGAGCCGCCGCTCGGGCAGCCATAGCACCACGAACGGCCAGACTGGGTAGAACTGCTCCTCCACTGCCAGCGACCAGAGATGCGAGATCGATCCGTGCCAGGCGCCGCGCTCGAACAGGTACGCATTGGTGAGATAGGTCACGTGCCAGCCGATGGTGCTCCTCACCGGCCCGATGTTGAGCAGTGCCGCAATCGCGAGGACCAGGTAGAAGACGGGAAAGATGCGCAGGCTGCGGCGAATGTAGAACGTGCTGAGCGCATCGCCGATCGGCCGCGGCTTCGAGGCCAGCAGGATCCGCGTGATCAGAAAGCCGCTGAGCACGAAGAACAGGCGGACACCGATCGATCCGAGCGGCGCGTATCGATCGATGCCGGGGATGAAGTGAAAGGCCATCACGAACGTGACGGCCAGGGCCCTCAATCCATCGAGCTGGGGGAGGCGAAACAACTCATCTATTCATACCTCAAAGCATTCATCGGATCGATCTTCGAGGCGCGCAGTGCCGGCAGGAAGCCGGCGCCGATCGCGACGAGCGCCAGCGCGAACGCCGACGCCGCCAGGACCAGCGGATCGCTGCCATCCATCTGGAACAACAACGACTGCGCCAGGCGCCCCACACCGATCGCGATGACCATGCCGATCACGCCGCCAACCAGTGCCATCTTGCCCACCTGCTTCATCACCATGCCGCGCACGGTGCCGCCATCAGCGCCAAGCGCCATGCGCAACCCGAACTCCCGCGTGCGCTGGGCCACCGTGTAGGCGAGCACGCCATAGAGACCGATGGCCGCGAGCACCGTCGCCAGCACGGCGAACGCCAGCGACAACGTGGAGATGATGCGATCTTCAGACACGTTCTCGCGGATCTGCTGATCCATCGTCTTCAGATCGGCAATCGGCAGGCCAGCGTCGAGCTTCCGGATCACCGCAGGAATCGTCTGGAGCATCTGCTCAGGAGGCGTGGCGGTGCGCACGTAGAAGTATGCGAAACCGAGCCGCTCTTCCTGGCGATATGGGAGGAAGTACTGCGGCGGCACCTCGCGCTTCACGTCGCTGTACTTTGCATCCTGCACGAAGCCGACGATCTCGATGTCCGGCTTGGCGTTGGGACCACCAAGGCCGAAGCGTTTGCCGATCGGATTGGTGCCGAGATTGAACTTCTTCGCGAACGCCTGGTTCACCACCGCCACCTTCGGCGATCCGAACACATCCGCGCGCGTGAACTCGCGGCCCGCCATCAGCGGGATGCTCATCGTCTTGAAGTAACCGGGGCCGACGCCGTTGAACGACGCGTTGGTGTTGGTGTCCGGACCGGCTTCAAACCCTTCCACGACGAGGCTGTTGCCCCAGTTGTCGCCGGCCAGCACCGGCACCATCGCCGCCGACATCGACGTGACGCCGGGAAGCGCCGCGATCTCATCCTCGATGCGCTCGAACAACTGGCGCGTGCGCTCGGTGGTGTAGCTATTCAGTTCCGGCGAAAGGCTGAAGAGCACCATGTGATCGGTCTTCAGGCCCAGGTCGACGCGGCTGACATTGAACAGGCTTTTGGCAAAGAGACCTGCGGGCACGAGCAGTGCCATCGACATAGCGATCTGCACGGTGGCCAGCGTGGTGCGGAAGCGGCGCGCGGCCTTGGCGCCGCCGGGTTGCCCGGCCTGGTTCTTCAGCGTTGCCGCGAGATCCGGACGGGTGGTGTGCAGCGCCGGGAACAGGCCGAACGCGATACCGGTAATCAGCGCCGCTCCGCCCGCAAAGATCACCATCGTCGGGCTCAGCGAGAAGGCGATCAGGCCGCTTTCATCAGGCGGCATGAATGACTGGATGAGATCGAGCGTCCAACGCGCGATGAACAAGCCGGCGACGGCGCCGAAGGCGGCCAGCATGATCGATTCGGTGAGCAGTTGCGTGATCAACTGCCGCCGGTTGGCGCCAATCGACAGGCGCACCGCCATTTCCGCGGCGCGGCCGGCGCCGCGCACCAGCAGCAGGTTGGCAATGTTGGCGCAGGCGATCAGCAGCACCGTGCCGGTGACGGCGAGCAGGATCATCAGCGGCGTGCGCGCCTCGTTGTCCATGCTGCTCTGGCCGCGATTGCCAGGCTCGGTGGTGATCTGCTTCGAGCGGAAGCGCGCCATCGTCTCGTTGCTCATGCCTGTTTGGAGCGGCGCCTCGACGTCGTTGAGGATGGCGTGGTACGGGCCGTTGATCGCGGTCGTGGCCTGCTCGATCGTCACACCGGGCTTCAGCCTGCCGAACACATAGGCCCAATAGGTGCGGCGGTTCTCGAAACCGTTGAAGCCGGGCGACATCAGCCCGCGCATGGAGATGGGCACGAACAGATCCGGAGAGTTTCCGAGCGTCGTGCCGTTGAATCCGCGCGGCGCCACGCCCACCACGGTCATCGCCTGGCCGTTGATGATCAACGTCTCATTGAGGATTGCGGGGTTCATTTCGAATCGCGTGCGCCAGTAATCGTGGCTGAGCACGACGACGAAATGAGAGCCGATGGTCTTGTCGTCGTCGGGCGTCAGTAGCCGGCCGAGGGCGGGCGTGATGCCGAGCACGGGGAAGTAGCTGCCCGATACCAGCAAGCCGTCGGCCCCCAGCGAAGTGCCCTTGTAGCCGACGCTGCCGCCAAAGTTGCGATGAGCAGCGAGGCCCGTGAACGAGGTCTGGACGCGCTCGAGGTCGCGGAACATCGGGTAGCTGAAGATCTCGTCGCAGCCCCCTGCCTGGCTGCAGGAATTCGACCCGGGCTTGGGACCGGGGGTCTTCAGATTGACCAGCTGCTCGGGCTGCGGCACGGGCAGCGGCCGGAGGATCATCTGGTCAAACAGCGAGAAAATGGCCGAATTTGCGCCAATTCCAAGGGCTAGCGACAAAATCGCGACCAGCGTGATGAACGGCGACTTGAACAGGGTGCGCAGGGCGAGTCGTAGATTCGGCATGACAGGTTGTTTGACGGAATGAGATCGGTTTTGGTTTACGAAGTGTTTCGTAAGTAACGCCAAAAAAAGAGCGCGCCCGGTCATCCCGGGCGCGCCTGATTCGCCGTGCTATTCGGGTCCCCGCCTTAGAAGCGGTACTTGACCCCGAGCTTGAACACGCGCGCCGCCAGGATCGTTGTCGGCTGCAGGTAGGTGGCGCCATTGCGGTTGTTCTGGGCTGTGA
>DATMJU010000775.1:0-9973 GCA_035553795.1 Vicinamibacterales bacterium | reverse complement strand
ATCCCGCACAACAAAAGCCCAATTACGGCCAGTGGTGGCTGATGAACGCGCGCGATGTGTCGCCCGCGCCGCCAGGATGGCTGTTCCACATTGAAGGCACGGCGTCGTTTGCGAACCAGACCGGCTCGGTCTCGGGTTTCGAGTACACGACCAACGTGCTGTCGGCATTGCGCAAGGGGATCTTCACCAACCAGATTGGCGGTTCGTTCATCCTGCAGGAGGCCCGGGTCGAAGGACAGGGCAACTTCAAGCAGGAAACCGCCCGCGCGTTCGACATGCTCTACATCAACATCGTCAAACCCATCAACCTGGTGACGGCGCTGATTATCGAGAAGGACGAACCCAAGCGGATCCTGCACCGCGAAGCCATCTTCCAGGGCGTGCAGAAGGTGTTCAACTTTCCTAAGGGACGCATGCTGAGCTTCTCGGTCGCCGCCGGGTATGAGCAGGAGACGGCTC
Organism: Vicinamibacterales bacterium; assembly: GCA_035553795.1. Taxonomy (GTDB): domain Bacteria; phylum Acidobacteriota; class Vicinamibacteria; order Vicinamibacterales; family UBA2999; genus 12-FULL-67-14b. Next base: position 9,514 of record DATMJU010000775.1, on the reverse strand, counting down.
AGGGGCAGTTTGGCGACGTGGAAGAAGGCGGTCCTGCCGCTTACGCGCAGAGCCTGGCGAGTTTACCCATCGGGCAGCGCGGAATCTTCACCAACTTCGTTGAGTACTTCCACGATCTCGAGCTGAGCGACGACTACCGCTTCAACTGGAACACCAGTCTGCAACTGCAGGTGAACTCGCACATCGCGATCGGACCCAGCTTCCAGCTCCGTTACGACGCAAAGCCGGTGACCCAGGTGCAGAAGACCGACACCATGGCCGTGATCGGTGTAACCTTCAAGTAGTCCTGGAGAATCTGGAGAAGTCGCCATGCCAATTGCGATCGCGATTTACCTTGTCCTGTGCCTGATCGCCGGCCTGTTCGGCATGCGCCGAGTGATCGGCTTTTGGGGCACGCTGTTTCTTTCGGTCATGCTGACGCCTTTGATCATGCTGATCATGCTGCTGATGCTGGCGCCGAAGAAGAAGATCGTCGTCGCGAAGGCCTGATATCCGGCACTAAGTCAGTTCGAGAACGCCGGAGTTCAGTGTTGAGAAATCAGTGAGGAATTCGTTAGGGAAAACCCACCGAAAACACCGTCCTCCTGCCTTGACAAGCGTTTGCACGGGGCAGAGGATAAACCTCGCTACTTTGGGCCAAAAACCCAGGTAATTTCGCGACAACTCACAACGTAAGGACTGTCCGTAGGGCGGGAAATTTCGCCCCAGCACGAGGCCGTTTCTGCTGGAGGTCCGCCGAAGCTTTGGGTCAGGAAAACAACAAAATGACGCACAACGCCTCCAATCCAAGTGTTTCCGCCGTGCTCAAGCAAGTCACGCCCTTCATCGTGGTCGCGCTCGTGCTCCTGGCGCTGACCTTGGTGCTGCCTTTCGTCAATCCCTACGGCAGCTGGCCGCTCGACCTGACGGGGTCGATGGCCATGGTCGCGTATTACCTGACCCTCAGCGGCGCCGGTACCTTCGGGCCGTTGACGGCGACGGTGATCTGCCTGTTCCTCGTGCTCAGACCCGGCATTGGCTTCCTGCGCCGCATCGGCGAGTTCGTGATGATTTACGGCGTCGTCCTGGTGGTGATCCAGGTGTGGGTCAACATCGAGCCAATGGCGAAGAACTACTTCGCGCAGACCCGCCCGGTGATCTGGCAGCTGTCGACGATGCCGGCCGAGGCGCCGGTACTGGGGATGACCGACAAGCAGTTCTATGCGCTGCCCGATCGGCCGTCCACGGAACGTCGCGACCTGTTGATGAAGGTGCTGTCGCCGGAGTTCTCGACGATTCCCGTGGCGCCAGTCATCCGCCAGCACTGGACTAGCATGACGGACTACGGCTTTCCGTCGGGCCATGCGGTCGGCGCCATGCTGAATGCGTTCTTGTTCCTGACCCTCGGGTTCTACCTGCTGCCGGTCAGCTGGCGTTGGCCGATGTATGTCGTGTTTGCGTGGATGATTGCGATTTGCTATTCGCGGCCGATGCTGCGTGAGCACGCGCCCGTTCAGATCCTCGCCGGCGGCACCCTCGGCATCGTGCTGGGAATCATCGTGTTCCTGGCGGTGCGCACCCTGTTCACCCTGATCTTCAAATCAAGCGCCCGCGGGACGCGTGTAGCTTCAGCCGCGTAACGTCGCAAGGCACGGCCATGTCTCAGAACTCCCATCTTCGTCAGCCGGCAGGGGACGGCGAGCGGACCGCGGTTTCCGCGGTGCGCGCGGCCGTCCTCCGCGATCCCGCATTCGAGAGTTGTGAAGTCGCGATCCGCGAATCCGCGGACGCGGCGCTGGCGATCTGGGTGGTGCCGGCGGGCCCCCTGCAATTGGGGCGCACGCAGCAGCTCCAAGCGGAACTCGCGAAGCTTACCGACCGGCGCGTGGAGTTGATTCCGGTCTCGACGATTCCGCTGGCCGATGACGGCCAGGTGGACTGGGCGTCACTGGCACGTGTCGAGTGTGTTGATCCCTCACTGTTGAATACCTGGGAGTCGATGATCGCGTCACGGCCGGAGATCGGCCGCGTGGCGGTGGTCAGTGACCTGCGCGAATTTCCGGAGCAGCGCTTCCATCTGTCGGATCTGCTGCCTGAGTGGCAGTCGATTCTTGCGCCGTCCGCGCCTGCTCCCGTGATGCGCGGCGGCGACGCGATAGCGTCGTCGACGCCGAGTGCGCCCCGGGCACTGGCTCAATCGCAAGGCGCTGCGCGTGATGCCGCATACGCGGTTCCCGCGACGCTGATCGACGCGCTGACAGAGAGCGCCAGCAACGTCTCCGGCGAGCGCATCTACTTCTTGAACGCTACCGGTTCGCAGACGGCGCTCAGCTATCGGGACCTCCTGCAGCGCGCGCAACGTATCCTCGGCGGATTGCGCGCCGCCGGTCTCGCGACCGGCGATCGCGTCATCCTGCAGCTCTCCGCCAACGACGACATCCTCGAGGCGTTCTGGGGCTGTGTGCTTGGCGGCTTCGTGCCCGTGATTGCCGCGGTGCCGAAGGCCTACGAGAAATCGGAGCGCGAGTTCCAGCAACTGTGCCGGGTGTGGCAGAAGATCGACCGCCCGTGGATGATCCTGCCGTCGGGCCAGGTGCCCGCGGACCTCGCACGCGAAATTGACGCCGCCAAACTGCTCGCGCTCGATGCGTTGCGCACGCACGCGATCGACGATCGGCATCACGCCGCTCGTCCCGAAGACGTCGCGTTCTTCAGCCTGACCTCAGGCAGCACCGGCACGCCGAAGTCCGTGATGCTCACGCACCGCTGCGTGCTGCAGCGCGCCGCCGGCGTCAACCAGTTGTGCGACTGGGGCAGCGGTGATGTCGTGATCAACTGGCTGCCGCTCGATCACATCGGCAGCATCTCGGATTGGCACCTGCGCTGCGTCCCCACCGGCTGCACGCTGGTCTACGTCGCGAAGGAGTACGTGCTCGCCAAGCCCCTGCGCTGGCTCGATTTGATCGATCGGTTCCGCGGCACGCACAGCTGGGCGCCGAACTTCGCCTACTCGCTGGTGAATCGCGCGCTCGATAAGGGCCACGACCGCTCGTGGGACCTGTCGTGCCTGAAGACGCTGCTGTCGGCCGGCGAATCGGTCTCCGCGGATGTCGTGGACAAGTTTCTTGACGCGCTGGCGCCGCACCAGATGCGCCGCACGGTCATCTGGCCGGCCTATGGCATGGCCGAGACCGGATCGGGCATTACGTATTACCGGCCGACCGAGGCCGAGCCCACGCGCATCTTCAACGTCGATCGCTCATCGCTCGACGGCCAGCTGGTGCTGCGCGAATCGGGTCATCCGTACGCCATTCCGTTTGTCAGCCTTGGTCCGCCGATCCCCGGTGTGACGTTGAAGATCGTCGGCAAGCAGGGCGAGACGCTGCCCGAGCAGCGCATCGGTCAGCTGTACATCAGCGGCGACGCCGTGTCTGCCGGCTACTTTCTCGACGAGACCGCCACCAAGGCGGTGTTCAGAGACGACGGCTGGTTCGATAGCGGCGACCTGGCATTCCTATCGGGCGGCGAGCTGGTCATCACCGGCCGCGCCAAGGAAAGCCTGATCGTCAACGGCGCGAACTTCTACAACAGCGAGATCGAATCCGCGGTTGAGGAAGTCGCCGGCGTGACCCCGAGCTTCTGCGCGGCGTGCGCGGTCCGTCCGAACGCCGCCGCCGCGGAATCGGTCGCGATCTTCTTCCACACGCCGGTCACCGACGACGCGCACCTGAAGGAGCTGCTCGGCAACATCCGCAATACCCTGGCGCGCAAGCTTGGCTTGAAGCCGGACTTCCTGCTGCCCGTCACCAGGGAAGAGATCCCGAAGTCACCGATCGGCAAGCTCCTGCGGTCGCAGTTGAGCGCGCGATTCGAGCGTGGTGATTTCAGCGCCGCTCTACAGCGCGTCGATCTGCTGCTTGCCAACGAGAACACCATCCCGGACTGGTTCTTCCGCCGCGTGTGGCTGGCCAGGCAGGGGAGAACCGGGGAAGCGCACGCAGTAAACCGGCACACGGTGCTGCTCGCGAGTGAGTCGGACGCATCCAATGCCATCTTCGAGGCATTGAACAGTTCGGCGAAAGCTGGTTGCCGCAGAATCGCGCGCAGCGGTGAACTCATTGAGGTTGTGCGGTCGCTCAACGCGCAGAAGAGCGCTGAGCCTGTCTATCTGGACGTTGTTGCCGCGGGACCGGCCGGCATCTCGGGCCTCCTGAAGACGCTGGTCGCGGAGCAGCCGTGGCTGAACTGCCGCTTGATCGACGTTCCGGCTGACGCCGCCATCATCCCCGCGTTGCTCCATGAACTCTCCGCCGACCGCGCGGATGCGGAAGTCATGCTGCGCCCCGAGGGGCGGTTCGTGCCGCGCCTCGAGCAGGTCGCGATCGCCGAATCGACCGGAACGATCCCATTCAAGAGCGGCGGGCGCTATGTGATCAACGGCGGAGCGGATGGCATCGGACGCGAGATCGAGCGTTATCTCACCGGCCACCAACAGGCGCAGGTGTTGCTGCTCCCGGGCGATCAGCCGGCCGCAATAGCCGCACGCGTCGCTGAGTTCGAGGCCATCCACGGCGCCATCGATGGCGCGATCCACATTTGCGCGGCGCATCGCGAGCGGGCGCTGCTGGATGAGACCGCTGACGGCCTTGCGGCCGAAGTGGCTGGGGATGTCGACGGCTGCCGGCAGCTCGTCGAGATTGCGCGCACGCGTCCCGAGTGCCTGTTTGTCGCATTCACCTCCGCCACCGGATTCTTTGGCGGAGCGACCGCGGGTGCGATCGCGTCCGGTGCGGCGGAAGTGACGGCGATTGTTGACGCGCTTCGCGCGTCGACGACCGCGCCGTGCTTTACGTTCGCGTGGTCGGCATGGAGCCATCAGGCCGAAGGCGCCGGTGAGTCCGTGCAACTGGCGCGCGGCTCCGGCTTCCACCCGGTGTCGCTCAAGCAGGGGCTGGTGTCGTTTCTCGCCGGCCTGCGCATGGGGGCGGGATCGTACCTCGTTGGTCTCGATGGCCAGCATCCGCGCGTGCGTTCGAAGCTCGCGAACCATCCGGTGCCGCTCATGCAGCCGGTGGTGTGCTTCACCTCGCCGACGCTCGTGGATGCATCGGCGTTTGCGTCGGCAGACGTTCGCGATCGTTATGGCGTCACGAGCCGCGCGCGCTTCCAGCAATTGCAGGAACCGGAGGCGGCGCGACGCGTGCAGCCGGAGCTGTGGCCGTCGGTCGCTGAGTACTTCGTCTACGACGACCTGCTGTATCACGTGCTTGCGCACGATGAGCGGCGCAACCACAGCTACAAGGTCGCGATCGAGCAGGCGGTCAAGGACAGGATCGTCGTTGAGATCGGCACCGGCCGCGAAGCGATCCTCGCGCGGTTCTGCGCCGAAGCGGGCGCGCGGAAGGTCTACGCAATCGAGATCGGCGATGAAGCGTTCCGCGACGCGTCGGCGCTGGTCGAGAAGCTCGGGCTCCAGGACGTCATTCACCTGATCCACGGTGATGCCACCAAGACCGAGATTCCCGAACTGGCGGACGTGTGCGTGTCCGAGATCGTCGGGCCGATTGGCGGCTGCGAAGGCGCGGCCGTCCTGATTAACGACTCGCGCCGGTTCCTGAAGCCGGGCGGCCTGATGATTCCCGGCCGCAGCGTCACCAAGATCGCGGCCGCCACGTTCCCGGACGCGCTGCTGAAGTACCCGGGCTTCAACGAGGTCCCGGGTTCGTACGTGCCTCGCATTTTCGACGAGATCGGCAAGCCGTTCGACCTGCGGCTGTGCATCAAGAACTTCGATGCCTCGCAGGTGATCTCGAGCGCGGCGCCGTTCGAAGACCTCGACTACAACCAGCCGATCGCGCTCGAAGACACCCATTCGATCGAGTTGGTCATCGACAAGGACGCGCGTCTTGACGGCTTCGTGGTGTGGCTCAACCTGCACACCATCGACGGCGAGGTCATCAACACGCTGCAATACGAATACTGCTGGCTGCCGGTGTTCGTGCCGGTGTTCGATCCGGGCATCCGCGTCACGGCTGGCGATCGCATCGTCGCCACGATCGCGCGGACGCTCTGCGAGAACAAGCTCAACCCTGACTTCCGCGTCCGCGGCCGGTTGCTGCGCGCCAACGGCGAGCAGCTCGAGTTTGCGCATGATTCGCTGCATCACCAAACGCCGTATGGCGGGACGTCGTTCTACCGCCGCCTGTTCGAGCGCGACCCCAACGGGCTGTTCCTCGACGGCTATCGCCGCGATCTGCATCGCAAGCTGAAGGAGATCCCGGTCACCGCCGACGGCGCCATCGACCGCGAGCGTCTTCCGGTCGTGAATCGCTCTGGCGCCGGCAGCGATGCCTACGTGGCGCCGGGCACGCCGACCGAGCAGGCGATCGCCGCGATCTGGCAGGACGTTCTCGAGGTCGGGCAGGTCAGCCTGCACGGCAACTTCTTCCAGTTGGGCGGCCACTCGCTGTTGCTGGTGCAGATGCACGAGCGGCTGCGAGAGGAGTTCGACAGTCCGATCACGCTGGTCGAACTGTTCAAGTATCCAACCGTCTCGAGCCTCGCGCAGTTCATCGACGGCGGCCACGACGCCGCGTCGACCGCCGCGGCGCAGGGCCGTGAGCAGGCCAACCGCCGGCGGGCTCGCCGCTCGCACGTCGAAGCCGCTGATACCGACGTGGCGGTGATCGGCATGTCGCTGCGTTTCCCGGGCGCCGACGATGTCGATACGTTCTGGAAGAACCTGGCCGCGGGCGTGGAGTCGATCACGTTCTTCAGTGACGACGAGATCAAGCGCTCGGGCATCGACGCGCGCACCGCGGACGACCCGAACTACGTGAAAGCCAGCTCGGTGTTGAAGGACATCGCCGGATTCGATCCGGACTTCTTCGGCATCAGCCAGCGCGAAGCGGTGCTGATGGATCCGCAGCAGCGGCTGTTCCTCGAGTGCGCGTGGGAGTCGCTCGAAGACGCCGGCTACGATCCGCTGACCTACGGCGGCATGATCGGCATCTACGCCGGCGCCAGCATGAACACCTACCTGCTGAACCAGGTGATGCCGAACCGCGACACGCTCGACAGCCGCGATGACCTCGGCGTCACGACGCTGGATTCACTGGGCGGCTTCCAGTTGATGATCGGCAGCGACAAGGACTACCTGCCGACCCAGGCGGCGTATCGCCTCAACCTGCGCGGTCCCGCGGTCAACGTGCAGACGGCGTGCTCGACGACGCTGGTCACGATTCACCTGGCGGTCCGCAGCCTGCTCGACGGCGAGTGCGACATCTGTCTCGCCGGCGGCGCATCGATCAAGGTGCCGCAGCAGGCCGGCCACTTGTTCCAGGACGGCATGATCGTGTCGCCCGATGGTCACTGCCGCGCGTTCGACGCGAAGGCGCAGGGCACCATCTTCGGCAGCGGCATCGGCATTGTCGCGCTCAAGCGCGCGAAGGATGCGATTGCCGACGGCGATCACATCTACGCCATCGTCAAGGGCACCGCGATCAACAACGACGGCGCGACGAAGGTTGGCTACATGTCGCCGAGCGGCGACGGCCAGGCCTCGGTGGCGGCGGAGGCGCTCGCGGTGGCGAATGTCTCCCCGGATGCGATCTCTTACATCGAGGCGCACGGCACGGGCACCGAGCTTGGTGACCCGATCGAGATTGCCGGCCTCAACCAGGCGTTCCGCAGCGACGCGATGCGCCCGCACTCCGTGGCGATCGGCTCGGTCAAGACGAACATCGGCCACATGCAGATCGTGTCGGGCGCGGCCGGCTTCATCAAGACCGCGCTGGCGCTGTATCACGCGAAGATTCCAGCCTCGCTGCACTTCGAGCGGCCGAATCCGTCGATCGATTTCGACAGCACGCCCTTCTACGTCAACACGACGTTGACCGATTGGAACGTGCCGGAAGGCGCGACGCGCCTGGCGGGTGTGAACTCGCTCGGCATCGGCGGCAGCAACGCGCACGTGATCCTGGAAGAGGCGCCGGCGGTGGCGGAGGTCATCAACCAGCGCGAGCGCACCGCACAAGTGCTGGCGCTCTCCGGCAAGACCGAGCAGGCACTGTGGGACCAGGTTGACCGTTACATCGCGTTCCTCGGTGAGCAGCGCGACGCGAACGTCGCGGACGTGTGCTTCACGGCGAACGCCGGGCGGCACCACTTCGACTATCGCATCGCGGTGACCGGACGCTCCATTGCCGAATTGCGCGACGCCTTGATCGAGCGTCAGCGGCAGCACCGGGAGGGCAGCGCGGCCGTCACGCCGGTCCCCGGCGCAAAACCGAAAGTGGTGTTCTTGTTCACCGGCCAGGGCGCGCAGTACGCGGGCATGTGCCGCGAGCTGTACGAGACGCAGCCGGCCTTCCGGCGCGTGCTCGAGCGGTGCCAGGAGATCCTCTCGTCTGAACTCGAAGTCCCACTGCTCGAAGTGCTCTACGACGAGCAGCATGCGGAACTGATCAACCAGACTGCGTACACCCAGCCGGCGTTGTTCGCCGTCGAGTATGCGCTCGCCGAATTGTGGCGATCCTGGGGCGTCCGTCCGGACGCGTGCCTCGGCCACAGCGTTGGCGAGTACGTGGCGGCGTGCCTCGCCGGCGTGTTCAGTCTCGAAGACGGCTTGAAGATCGTGGCGGCGCGCGGCCGGCTGATGCAGCAATTGCCGGCGAACGGCGCGATGGTGATGGTGCACGCGGATGTCCGCACGATCGAGCCGATGATTGCCGCACACCACGCGAAGTTGAGCGTGGCCGCCATCAACTCGCCATCGAACACCGTCCTCTCGGGCACGCGTGATGCACTGCAGGCCGTCGTGCAGGCGCTCGACGCCGAGCAGATCAAGTGGCAGATGCTGCCGAACTCGCACGCCTTCCACTCGCAGCTGGTCGAGCCGATGCTCGACGAGTTCGAGCGGCTGGCATCGGCGATCGCGTTTTCGGCGCCGACGCTCACCGTGGTCTCGAATCGCGATGGACTGCCGGCCGGCGAAGCGATCGCCACCGCCGCGTATTGGCGCCAGCACGCGCGCGAGGCCGTGCACTTCATGGCCGGCGTGACGCACCTCGAGCGCCAGGGCCCCGCGGTGTTCATCGAGATCGGCCCGCATCCTGCGCTGCTCACGCTGGCGCGTGAGACGTGGAGCGGTAGCGGCGCCAAGTGGCTGCACAGCTGCCGTCGCAACCGCTCGGATTGGGATGGCTTGCTCGCCAGCGTTGCGGAGCTGCACGTGCTCGGAGGCGGGATCGATTGGGCCGGGTTCGATCAGGACTATCGCCGGCGGCGTCTGCGCCTGCCGACATACCCATTCCAGCGTCGTCAGTGCTGGATGTCGGCCCCTGCGACACGCACGAAGGCCGCGCTTCCGGCGCAGGCCACCGTGCGTGGGGACGTGTCCACCGGCCACGACCTGCTGGGCCGCCGCATTCGTTCCGCGGTGACGCTGTACGAGAACGAACTCGCCGCCGACTCGCCGTCGTGGCTCGGCGATCACCGCGTGTTCGACGCCATCGTGACGCCGGCAGCGGCGACG
>DATMJU010000774.1:0-2920 GCA_035553795.1 Vicinamibacterales bacterium | reverse complement strand
ATCCCGAGATCACCGAGATGCAGACCCGCGCCATCATGGAAGCGGCCTGCAAGCTGAACAAGGAAGGCCTGAAGGTCGTTCCCGAGATCATGATCCCGCTCGTCGGCGACGTTCGCGAGCTGCGCGATCAAAAGGCCATCGTCGAGCGCGTCGCCAAGGACGTGATCAAGGAAACGGGCGTCAAGATCAAGTACCTGATCGGCACGATGATCGAAGTGCCGCGCGGCGCGTTGACGGCCGACGAAGTGGCGAAGGAAGCGGAGTTCTTCTCCTTCGGCACCAACGACCTGACGCAGATGACGTTTGGTTTCTCGCGCGACGACGTCGGCAAGTTCCTGCGCATCTACCAGGACAAGAAGATCCTCGAGAAGGATCCGTTCGCCAGCTTCGATGGTTCCGGCACGGGTCAACTCGTTGAGATCGCCGTTCGCAAGGGCCGGGCCACGCGTCCGACGCTCAAGCTCGGGATCTGCGGTGAACACGGCGGCGACCCGTCGTCCGTGCACTTCTTCCACAAGGTGGGGCTCGACTACGTGAGCTGCTCGCCGTATCGCGTGCCGGTGGCACGCCTGGCTGCCGCGCAGGCGGCACTGAGCGTCAAGGTCGGCGATTGATTCGCTATTTCGTCCACAGAGATGGTCGCACCGAACTGGTCGACCATCTCGACACGGCGTGGCTGTCGCCAGACAGCGGCGTCGTGGTGTGGGCGGATGTGTCGGAACCGACGGAGAGCGACGGCGCGGTGCTGCGCGAGCAGTTCGGCCTGCATGACATCGCGGTCGAGGCCGCGCTGCAGCGCGAGGCGCATCCGAAGGTCGAAAGCTACGGCCGCTACCTGTACATCGTCCTGCACGGCATCAATTTCCAGGCCGCCGAGCATCACTTCGAGACGCACGAAACCGATTTCTTCCTGGCGGCCAATTTCCTCGTCACCGTTCATGACGGGCAGCGCCGCAGCATCGCTCACGTCACCGAGTTGTGCGGGCGCACCAGCCACATCCTGGCCGAGGGCTCGGTCGCGTTGTTTCACCGCATCGTCGATACGATGGTGGACCATTACCGGCCCGAGGTGGATGAGGTCGAGGAGCGGCTCGACGTCATCGAAGAACGTGTCATCGAAGACGCGTCGGGCTCGACGGTCGGCGACATCCTGGCGGTCAAGCGGGACATCACGATGCTGCGCCGCATCCTGGTGCCGCAGCGCGACGCGGTCGGGCGCCTGGCCCGGCGCGAATTCGACGTCATCAACCAGGAGATGGCGTACCGCTTTCGCGACGTCTCTGACCAGTTTGCGCGCATGGCCGAGGACGGCATCATGTTCCACGACCGGGTGACGGGTATCCTGGACGCCCACCTGGCCAGCGTGTCGAACCGCCTGGCGGACGTCTCAAAAGTGCTGGCCGTGATTGCGACATTGTTCGGCCCCATGACCGTGATCACCGGCCTGTTCGGCATGAACGTACCGTTGCCGACCCTGATCGGCAGTCCCCATTACCAGTTCTGGGAGATCATCGGACTGATGGTGCTGTCCAGCGCGATCCTCTTCGTGTGGTTCAAGAAATCGGGTTGGTGGTAGTTGGGGCGCATTACCAGGCTTCCTGACGATCTCGCCAACCAGATCGCTGCCGGCGAAGTCGTCGAGCGTCCCGCCTCGGTCGTCAAGGAGTTGGTCGAGAACGCCATCGATGCCAAGGCCACGCGCATTGTCATCACCGCGGAGTACGGCGGCAAGAAGCTGATTCGCGTCGAAGACGATGGCATCGGCATGGAGCCGGACGATGCGCGCCTGTGCCTCGAGCGGCATGCGACCAGCAAGATCCGGCGCGCGGATGATCTTGGCGCGATTGTCACGCTTGGCTTCCGTGGCGAGGCGCTGCCATCGATCGCATCGGTCTCGCACTTCCGTTTGCGCACACGGGCGCGCGGCGCTCAGAGCGGCACCGAGATTCGCGTCAACGCCGGCATCGGCGAATCAATCGTCGAAGTCGGCTGCCCTGAGGGCACGCTGGTCGAAGTGGCCGATGTGTTCTACAACCTGCCGGCACGCCGTAAGTTCCTGAAGTCCGACGCGGCCGAAGCGGCGCAGCTCTCCCGCTTCGTGACCCAACTGGCGCTCTGTTATCCAGAGGTCGGCTTCACGCTGACCAGTTCGGGCCGCAAGGTGATCGCGGTGCCGCCAGTCACGAGCCTGTCAGATCGCCTGTATCAGCTCTATGGTGATCGCCAGGACCTGGTGCAGGTCGAGCGCGAGTATGGCGGCTTGCGCCTGCACGGGTTCATCGCCGCCCTGGCGGAGCAGGGGCCGGTGCGAGGTCCGCAACACGTCTTCGTGAACCGCCGCATCGTCAAGGACCGCACCATCGCGCACGCGATCATCGACGCCTACAGCGTGGCGACAAACAAGGAGCGCAGTCCAGAGGTGCACCTGTTCCTCGATGTGCCGCCCGACCAGATCGACGTGAATGTGCATCCGACAAAGGCGGAAGTGCGCTTCAAGGAACAGTCACAGGTGCACAGCCTGGTGCGACACGCGCTGGGCGATGCGTTGGGGAAGGGCCCTGCGCCCGAACTGACCTTGCGCACCAGCGACGTTCTGCCCGGTCGCCCCATGCAACCGGCGATCCCAGGCGCGCTGCACGGCGGCAGCTTCCCGAGCCGCTGGGCGCCTCCCGAGCAGTCTTGGAGGCCGGGCGGAGGGACGACATATGCCCCTGCCGCACCTTCTGCACCACCCCCGGCACCGGACGCACCTTACGCACCCGACGCACCTGCTTCACCCGTCCGCCCGATGATCGCGCTCGGACAGTTCCGCGACACGTTCATCATCGCGATGGATGACGAAGGCCTGTGCATCATCGATCAGCACGTGGCCCACGAGCGCGTGTTGTTCGAGCGCATCATGGAGAAACTGACCGCGGAG
>DATMJU010000773.1:0-6893 GCA_035553795.1 Vicinamibacterales bacterium | reverse complement strand
ATCATCCCCTGCATCGCCCGCCGCTTGGCGTCGACGCGGGTCGTCAGTGACTGGAAGCCGGCCGGTTCGAGGTAGCGGAACGACAGCTCTTCGAGCTCGTTCTTAATGCGGCTCATGCCGAGGCGGTTGGCAATCGGCGCGTAGATGTCGAGCGTCTCCTGCGAGATCCGCACGCGCTTGTCGTCCGCCATGTGCTGCAGCGTGCGCATGTTATGGAGGCGGTCGGCAAGCTTGACGAGGATGACGCGGATGTCGTCCACCATCGCCAGCAGCATCTTGCGGAAGTTCTCCGCCTGCCGCTCCTCGGTCGACGAGAAAGGGATGGCGCCGATCTTGGTGACGCCCTCAACGATGTGCGCGACATCTTCGCCGAAGCGTTCGCGGATCTTCTCCGGCGTCGTAAGGGTGTCCTCGACCACGTCGTGTAGTAGCCCGGCGGCAATGCAGACCGCGTCGAGCTTCATGTCCGCGAGGATGTCGGCGACCTCGAGGGGGTGGACGAGGTAGGGTTCACCCGAATGGCGGATCTGTCCCTTGTGCTCCAGGGCGGAGAACACGTAGGCCCGGCGCAACAGCTCCAGATCGGCGTCCGGGCTGTAGCCGCGGACCTTGTCGAGCAAATCCTCAAACCGAATCATGACAATTCGTTACCAATTCTTTATCGGTTTGAAGCCCAAATTCCTGCGATTGGTGTCTAAACTTGTAGGCGCGAAATGTAGAGTAATCACTGGCTTGCGGGGCCTTCCGTAAGCCAGATATACTCTCCGGCTTGCGGCTCTTGAACGTGTTCTATACAGGAGAATTTAGATGAATATGCGGTCTTCGGCAGCGTTTTTGGCGCTGTTTATCGGGCTGAGCGTCACGCTGGCCGGTTGCGGATACTTGGGTGAGGTCCGCGCCATGAAGGCGTTCAAGGACGGCAACAAGGCTTACGCCGCAAGTGACTGGCGTGCGGCGGCCGCCAAATACGAGGAAGCGGCACAGCTGAGTGCGGCCCAGCCGGACTGCGAATGGTGCCCGGCGATCTTCTTTTACCTCGGCAATTCCTACGACAACATGTATCGCCCCGCCCGCAAGGGTGAGCCGGCCAACGACGCCCTCCTGCAGAAGGCCGTCGAGAACTACAAGCTGGCCAGCGAGAAGTTGACCGAAGAGTCGGTGCCGAAGCGCTCACTGGCGCTCGAGTTCCTGGTGGCCACCTACGGCCCCGACAAGCTGGCGGATCCCACGCAGGCCGAACCCGTCGTGCAGCGCATGATCGAGCTGGCGCCGAACGAGCCGACCAACTACTTCCAGCTGGCGAAGATCTACGAGGACTCGGGTGAGTATCAGCTCGCCGAGGAGACCTACCTGCGCGGGCGCGACGCCAAGCCGAACGACCCCACGGTCTACCTGACCGTCGCCGGCTACTACAACCGCCAGGGCGACTTCGACAAGCTGATCGAGAACCTCAAGAAGAACATCGCGCTCGAGCCGAACAACCCGGAAGCGCATTACCGCCTCGCGCCCTACGCCTGGGAAAAGGCTTCACGTGACTTCCGCCTCACCGACGCGCAGAAGATGGCCATCATCGAGGACGGCCTGGCGTCCGTGAACAAGGCGCTGGAGCTGAACTCCGATTACATCGAAGCGATGACCTACAAGGGCCTCCTGCTCCGCACGCAGGCGCTGATCGAGAAGAACCCCGCGCGCCAGCAGCAGCTGATTCGCGAAGGCACGGAACTCGGCGACAAGGCCAACGCCATGCGCAAGGCGCGCCAGAGCGACTAGTCAGTTCGCTGGATTCGGGAAATTGAGGGCCGGTTGCGCCGCGCGCACCGGCCCTTTTTCTTTGCAAATCTTCATGCTGGGGCGATCGCCCAATACACCTCGCGTCAGTGTCTGATTAATTCGCGCGCCGGCCTGCTTTTTCTTTTACCTGCACGTCATCCGCGAGTGATAATTTCTGGTTCAGTTTCAGGAGTCCATTGCATGAAGATTTCGTTGACCAGGCTTGTCTTGTCCCTCGTCACGGTGTGTATGTTTGCGGCCAGTGCGGCCGCCCAGGTCACCACCGGTTCACTTAGCGGCAGAATTCAGAACGCACAGCAGGAAGGCGTCGCGGGCGCGAGCGTCATCGCGATTCACCTGCCGTCCGGCACCACCTACGAGGCCACGTCACGCGCCGACGGCCGCTTCGTCATCATCAACATGCGCGTTGGCGGTCCCTACTCGGTGACCGCGGCCTTCACGGGCACCGGCACGGCGGCGTTCGCTCCTGAAACGGTGGAAAACGTCGAAATCAACCTCGGCGTCTCCACGGACCTGACGATCAACGTCAAGAATATCGCCGTCACCGAGACGGTCACGGTCACCGCGCAGTCGGACACGGTGTTCAGCTCGGGCCGCACCGGCGCCGCCACCTCGGTCAATCGCGAAACGCTCGCCACGCTGCCGACGGTCCAGGGCCGCATCAGCGACTTCACCCGCCTGACCCCGCAGACCTCGGGCAGCAACTCGTTCGGCGGCGCCGACAACCGCATGAACAACATGACGGTCAACGGCGCGGCCTTCAACAACTCGTTCGGCCTCGGCGGCCAGCCCGGTGATCGCACCAACGTCGCGCCGATCTCGATGGAAGCCATCGAGCAGGTGCAGGTCAGCATCGCGCCCTACGACGTGCGCCAGGGTAACTTCGTCGGCGCCAGCGTCGACACCATCACCCGCAGCGGCACCAACTCGATTCGCGCCTCGATCTACCACCGCTTCCGCAACGAGGACTTCGTCGGCACCGAAGCCCGCGGTCTGGTCTTCAACCCGGGCACGTTCAACACCAAGAACACCGGTGGCTGGGTCGGCTTCCCGGTCGTGAAGAACCGCCTGTTCCTGTTCGGCAACTTCGAAAACGAATCGGACGCGCGCCCGCTCAACTCGTTCCGCGCCAACAACGGCGGTGAGCCGGTCGCCGGCAACGTCACCCGCGTGCTCGCATCGGACCTGACGGCACTCAGCAACTTCCTCAAGACCAATTTCAACTACGACACCGGCTCCTTCGAGCCGCCGACGGACAACACCCCGCAGAAGCGTGGCCTGGGCCGCGCCGACTGGAACATCAGCGCGAAGAACAAGCTGAGCTTCAACTACATGCAGCTCAACTCGAGCTCGGGCAACATCCTGTCGGGTTCGACCTCCGCCGGCTTCGGCCGCCGCCAGGTCAACAGCGACTACATGAACTTTGCCAACTCGAACTACGACATCCTCGAGAACCGCAAGACCGTCGCGGGCGAGTTGAACTCGGTGCTTGGCAGCACGGCGTCGAACAGCCTGCGCTTCACCTACTCCTACAGCGACGAAGGCCGTCCGCAGAGCGACGTGCTGTTCCCGTTCGTCGACATCCGCCTCGGCAACTCGGTGTACACCTCGTTCGGCAGCGAGCCGTTCACGCCCAACAACGAACTGGTCTACAACTCGTACGAGGTCAAGAACGACTTCACGAAGTTCATGACCAAGCACGAAATCACCGCCGGCTTCCGCGTTGAGCGGTACCACTCGGACAACGTGTTCTTCAACTGCTGCAAGCAGGGCGCGTGGACCTACGCGAGCCTCGAGGACTTCTACCGCGACGCCAACGACGCGCTCGCCAATCCGAACCGCACCACCTCGCCGGTCACGGCGCTGCGCTACCAGGTTCGCTACATGAACCTGCCCGGCCTCGACAAGCCGAGCCAGCCGCTCACCGCCATCTACGGCGGCGCCTACGCGCAGGACGTGTGGCGTCCGCGGAGCAACCTGAGCCTGACGTTCGGCCTGCGCTTCGATGTGCCGTCGTTCGAGAACACCGCGTACCTGAACCCGAACGCCAACGCGCTGACCTTCCGTGACGAGAACGGCCAGCCGGTCCAGTACGACAGCGGCAAGATGCCCGGCGCCAACATCCTGTGGTCGCCGCGCTTCGGCTTCAACTACGACTTGGCCGGCGACCAGAAGACCCAGATCCGTGGCGGCTCCGGCGTGTTCACGGGCCAGCCGCTCTACGTGTGGATCTCGAACCAGCTTGGCAACACGGGCATGCTGCAGGGCAGCCTCTCGGCCGACAACACCACGGCATACCCCTTCTCGACCAACGTTGATCGCTACAAGCCGGCCGCGACCGGCGCGCCGGCGTCCAGCTACGAGCTGAACGTCACCGACCAGGACTTCCGCTTCCCGCAGGTTTGGCGCAGCAACCTCGCCGTTGACCGCCGCCTGCCGGGCGGCATCACCGCCACCGCGGAGTTCATGTACAACCGCGACGTCAACGGCATCTACTACATCAACGCCAACCTGCCCGCCGCGCAGTCGGCGTACGTCGGCGTGGACAACCGCGCGCGCTACACCAGCAACCGCATCAACAACACGCCCGGCAACGCCGTCACCGCGGCGATCGTCATGAAGAACCAGGACATCGGCCGCAACTGGAACATCGCCTTCTCGGCGGCGAAGCCGATGTGGCACGGCCTGTCGCTGCGCACCGCCTACAGCTACGGCGAAGCGAAGAACACCATCGACCCGGGTTCAAAGGCCAACGCGTCGTGGAACAGCAACCCGACGCCGAACGATCCCAACAACCCGGGCCTCGGCTTCTCCACCTCGTCGCCCGGCCACCGCTTCTTCTTCTCCGCGTCCTACACGAAGCAGTACTTCGGCTTCGGCGCCACGACCATCTCGGGATTCTGGGAAAGCCGCGCCGGCAACACCTTTAGCTCGAGCTACATCTTCGCGGCCGACGCCAACGGCGATGGCGGCGCAACCAACGACCTGATCTACATCCCGCGCGATCGCTCGGAGATGAACTTCCGCCAGTTCACCGCCGGCGGCGTCACCTACACCGCCGAGCAGCAGGCCGATGCGTTCGAGGCCTACATCGCGCAGGACAAGTACCTGAGCAAGAACCGCGGCAAGTACGCCGAGCGCAACGCCGTGTTCCTCCCGTTCCTGCACCGCATGGACCTGAGCCTGACGCAGGATGTGTTCAAGAACATCAAGGGCAAGCGCAACGCCGGCCAGTTCCGCATCGACATCCAGAACGTCGGGAACATGATCAACTCCGATTGGGGCGTCGGCCAGCGCATCATCCGCAACAACATCCTCACCTCGCCTGGTGTGGATGCCAACGGGCGCCTGCAGTACCAGATGCAGGTGGTGAACAACCAGCTCGTGCGGTCGACGTTCGAGTCGACCAGCGGCCTGGCGGACGTTTACCAGTTCATGCTCAGCTTCCGTTACTCGTTTAACTGAAGCCGGCACGCTAACGGGCCAACAGGCCAACAGGAAGGGCGGGTCAAAAACGACCCGCCCTTTTTCTTTTCCGTCTAAAATCCAGCTATGAAGCTCCGCCTCCTCGCAGCCACGGCGCTCACGCTCAGCCTGGGCATCTCTACAAGCTCGCAGGAACTGGGCTCGATCGACTTCCCGACATCAGGCGCCCCTGCCGCGCAGCCGCACTTCATCAAGGGCGTGCTGCTGATGCATAGCTTTGAGTACGACGATGCGCGGGAGGCGTTCGTGGAGGCGCAGAACGCCGACCCGGCGTTTGCGATGGCGTACTGGGGGGAGGCGATGACCTACAACCACCCCGTATGGCAGCGCACGTCGCCGGACCTCGCCAGAGCCGCGCTCGCGAAGCTCGCGCCGACGGCTGACGCGCGCCGCGCCAAGGCGCAGACCGAGAAGGAGAAGGACTGGCTCGGCGCGGTCGAGCGGCTCTATGGCGCCGGCGAAAAGCTCGCGCGGGACCTGTCGTACGCGGACGCGATGAAGCGGATGCACGAGAAGTATCCGAACGACGACGAGGTCAAGTCGTTCTACGCGCTCGCGATCCTCGGGACGAGCCACGGTGGACGCGACTTCTCGATCTACATGCGGGCGGCGGCGCTGGTCGAGCAGGTCTACGCGAAGAATCCCCAGCACCCCGGAGCGGCGCACTATCTGATTCACGCCTACGACGACCCGGTGCACGCCCCGC
The DNA here is from genome assembly GCA_035553795.1 of Vicinamibacterales bacterium. Taxonomy (GTDB): domain Bacteria; phylum Acidobacteriota; class Vicinamibacteria; order Vicinamibacterales; family UBA2999; genus 12-FULL-67-14b. The sequence goes on along the minus strand of DATMJU010000773.1, from coordinate 910 downwards.
TCGGCCTTCGCTATGCCGACGCCTATTCGAAGATCGCGCCCGCAGCGTCGCATGCGCTCCACATGCCGTCGCACATCTACGTCGCGATGGGGATGTGGGACGAGTCCGCCGCGATCAACGAGCGCTCTGTGAAGGCCGCCGACGCGCGCCGCGAGGCACGCAAACTGTCGGTCGATCAGCGCGGCTTCCATGCCCTGCTGTGGCTGGTGTACAGCTACGCACAGCAGGGACGGTACGAGGATGCGCGCGCCGTGTTGTCGGAGATGGACGCGGCCGCGAAAGAGAGCGGGTCCGAGCGCACGCGTAGCCACCTCGCGCTGGCCCGCGCCGCGTGGTTGATCGAAACGCGCAAGTGGGGCGAGGCCAAGGCGCCGGTCGCTGCCAGGGATCTCCCGAAGGATCCGGCGATCGCTGATCTCTTCGCGATCGGCTTTGCCGCCGTTCGCTCGGGCAACCGCGCCGGCGCCGCGAATGCGATGGCGCAGATGGCCGCGCTGATGGAGACGGCTCCGGTCAACCTCGCGCCGGTGAGGACCACTCCTGGCGGCCCCGCACGGCCGGGCATCGTCCCGATCGCCCCCGGTCCGCGCGCCGTGCCCGCGCCGCCGGGGGTCAAGCCCATTGCACCAAGCACTCCCCCGCCTGGCGCCCAGGCACATCAGGGACACCAGGCTGGAGCGGTCGGCCTCCCCACCGCGGGAGCCACTGGTGACCCAAGAGTGCCCCAGGTGATGGCCCAGCAGCTCGAGGCCGCGATTCTCTTCTCGGAGGGCCGGCGCGAGGAGGCTCTCGTCCTCGCCCGGCAGGCGGCGGTCGTCGAGGCCGGCCTCGCGTTCGAGTTTGGACCGCCGGTGCCGGTCAAACCAGTGAACGAACAGGTGGGCGAGATGCTGCTGGACCTGCGACGTCC
>DATMJU010000772.1:0-9148 GCA_035553795.1 Vicinamibacterales bacterium | reverse complement strand
CATCCCGACCAACGTCATCTCCATCACGGACGGGCAGATCTTCCTCGAGAGCGACCTGTTCCACCAGGGCGTCCGGCCGGCGATCAACGTCGGCAACTCGGTGTCGCGCGTCGGCGGCTCTGCGCAGATCAAGGCGATGCGCCAGGTGGCCGGCACGCTGCGCCTGTCGCTCGCGCAGTACCGCGAGCTGGCGGCGTTCGCGCAGTTCGGCTCGAGCGACCTCGACCAGGCGACGCAGCGCCAGCTCAATCGCGGCGCCCGCCTGGTTGAATTGCTGAAACAGCCGCAGTATTCGCCGCTCGCCGTCGAGCAGCAGGTCGCGCTGCTCTATGCCGGCGTCAACGGCTTCTTCGACACCATCGACGTCGCCGACGTGATGCGCGCCCAGGATGAACTGGTGAAGTTCATGTCCACGCGCCACGGCCAGGTGCTGTCGAGCATCAAGGAAAAGAAGTCGATCGACGACTCGATCAAGGCCGCTCTCGAAGCCGCCCTCAAGGAATTCGTCGAGCACTTCACGAGCATGAAAGGCATGGCCCGGGCCTAAGGCTGTTCAAGCCCCAAGTCCCAAGCCTCAAGCCCTATGCCGTCACTGATCGACATCCGGCGCCGCGTTCGCGCGGTCAAGTCGACGCAGCAGATCACGAAGGCCATGAAGATGGTCTCGTCGTCCAAGCTGCGCCGCGCGCAGGAGCGCATTCTCAAGAGCCGCCCGTACGCGAAAGAGATGCTGCGGGTGTTCAACAACCTTGCGACGCGCGTCGATGCGTCGAAGCATCCGTTGTTGAACGACGATCCGGAGTCCGGCCGCACGCTGCTGATCGTGATCTCCGCCGATCGTGGCCTGTGCGGCAGCTTCAACACCAACATCGTCAAATCGGCGCTGCAGTTCACGCTCGAGCATCCCAAGACCGCCCAGGGTGCGGAAGTGGCGATGGCGCTCGTCGGCCGCAAGGGCCGCGACTTCTTCATGCGCCGCGGCTTCGACGTGAAATACGAAGAGGTCGGCCTCTTCCAGAACGTCAAGTGGTCGCACGCGCAGGCGATTGCGCAGACGGCGATCAACGAGTTCCTCGGGCCCGATATCAGCTCGGTGTATCTCGTCTACAACGAGTTCCGCTCGGTGATTTCGCAGCGCGTCGTGATTGAGAAGCTGCTGCCCATCCCGAAGCTGAACGAAGCGGAAGCCGTTGCGGGCAAGCCGGGCCAGGCGCCGGCCGATGCCTCCGCGACCTCGGCTGCGGACTACCTGTTCGAGCCCGATCCAGAGGAACTGCTGAAGACGCTGTTGCCTCTTCACGTGGCGGTGCAGGTGAATCGCGCGCTGCTCGAGTCCTCCGCGGCCGAGCACGCCGCGCGCATGCAGTCGATGGACAGCGCGACGCGCAACGCAAAGGAAATGGTCGAGAGACTGACGCTCTACATGAACAAGGTGCGTCAGGCGGCAATTACCCGGGAAATTATCGAAGTGGTTTCGGGCGCACAGGCGACATAGAGACAAATATGGCTACAGCAACAGGCACCAAAGTCGGCAAGGTCATCCAGGTCATCGGCCCGGTCATCGACGTGGAGTTCGAGGGCGGATATCTGCCCGCGATCTACAACGCCGTCCGCATCGTGGATGAGGGACAGGCGATCGGCACGAAGATCGACATCGTCGCCGAAGTCGAACAGCACCTCGGTGAGGGCCGCGTCCGCACGGTCGCGATGAAGCCCACCGACGGTCTGCAGCGCGGCATGGACGTGATCGACACCGGCGCGCCGATCTCAATGCCGGTCGGACCCGCGACGCTGGGCCGCGTGCTCAACGTGCTCGGCGAGCCGGTCGACTTCCCGGATATGCCGGTGAACTCGAAGGAGCACTGGCCGATTCATCGCTCGGCTCCGACACTGGAACAGCAGTCGACCGAACTGAAGATGTTCGAGACCGGCATCAAGGTCATCGACCTGCTCGAGCCGTACCTGCAGGGCGGCAAGATCGGCCTGTTCGGCGGCGCCGGCGTCGGCAAGACCGTCATCATCATGGAATTGATCAACAACATCGCCATGAAGCACGGCGGTGTGTCGGTGTTCGGCGGTGTCGGCGAACGCACGCGTGAAGGCAACGACCTCTGGCTGGAATTCCAGGAGTCGGGCGTCGTCAACATCAAGGACATGGAGAAGTCGCGCGCCGCGCTGGTCTACGGACAGATGACCGAGCCGCCAGGAGCGCGCCTCCGCGTCGGACTGTCGGCGCTGACCGTGGCCGAATACTTCCGCGACGCCGAGAACAAGGACGTGCTCCTGTTCATCGACAACATCTTCCGCTTCACGCAGGCGGGTTCGGAAGTGTCGGCGCTCCTCGGCCGCATGCCGTCAGCGGTCGGTTACCAGCCGACGCTGTTGTCCGAAATGGGCGCGCTGCAGGAACGCATCACGTCGACGAAGAAGGGTTCGATCACCTCGGTGCAGGCGATTTACGTGCCCGCCGACGACTACACCGACCCCGCGCCGGCAACGACCTTCGCGCACCTCGACGCGACGACCAACCTGTCGCGCCAGATCGCGGAACTCGGCATCTATCCCGCGGTCGATCCGCTCGCGTCGTCTTCGCGCATTCTCGACCCGCGCGTCATCGGCAACGAGCACTACGAAGTCGCCCGTGCCGTGAAGCAGATCCTCCAGCGCTACAAGGACCTGCAGGACATCATCGCGATTCTTGGTATCGACGAACTGTCGGAAGAAGACAAGCAGGCCGTCGCGCGCGCCCGCAAGATCCAGAAGTTCCTGTCGCAGCCGTTCTTCGTCGCCGCGCAGTTCACGGGTCTCGAAGGCAAGTACGTGCCGATCGCCGATACCATCAAGGGCTTCAAGGAAATCGTCGAAGGCAAGCACGACGGCGTTCCGGAGCAGGCGTTCTACCTCGTGGGCTCGATCGAGGAAGCGCTCGAAAAGGCGAAGACACTGCAGTAGGCAGATGGCAGTAGGCAGTAGTCAGAAAGACAAGCGCTCTTCTGCATACTGCCTGCCGCATACTGATTACTAAAGGGCATCATGGCACTTCCAAGCAAGCTGACCTTACACATCGTCTCGCCGGACCAGTCCATCTCGCAAGAGGTGGACGAGGTCTCGTTGCCGGGCGTCGAAGGGGACTTCGGCGTCCTGCCCGGGCACACGCCGTTCTTCACGGCGATTCGCACCGGCGCGATGTGGTACCGCCAGGGCAGCGAGAAGCATTTCCTGATGGTGTCGGTGGGCTTTGTGGAAGTGCTGCCGGACTCGGTGTCGGTGCTCGCCCAGGTGGCCGAGCGCGCCGAGGACCTGGACCAGGCCCGCGCGGAAGCGGGCATGAAGCGCGCCGAAGAAGTAATGAGCGTCGCGCCGCACGAGATCGATTTCGAACGCGCCCGCCTCGCCATGCTGCGGACGCTCCAGCAACTCCAGGCGGAAAGCCGGAGAGGTGTTTAGCAATCTCGCAAAGCTGTTCAGATACCGCGGGCTGATTCAGACACTCGTTGTCCGTGATCTGAAGGCCCGCTACCGCGGGTCCGTCCTCGGCTTCTTCTGGTCCTTCTTCAACCCGCTTCTTCTCCTCCTGATCTACTCGTTCGTCTTCACGCAGGTCCTGGTCGGCGCGCACGACAAGGAAATGGAGCCGTACGCCCTGTTCATGTTCTGCGGCATCCTGCCGTGGACGTGGTTCTCCTCATCGGTCCTCGAATCGTCCAACACGCTGATCGCCGGCGGCAACCTGATCAAGAAGGTGCTGTTCCCCGCGGAGGTGTTGCCGATCGTCACGGTGATGGCGAACATGGTGCACTTCTTCTTCGGATTGCCGGTGCTGGTCGGCTTCCTGATCTACTACCAGCGCCCGGTCGACCCGGTCGAGCTCCTGTGGTTCCCGGTGATCGTGCTCGTGCAGTTGATCTTCACGATCGGCCTCGCGCTGCTGTTATCCGCGCTGACGGTGCACTTCCGCGACCTCAAGGACCTGCTCGGCAACCTGGTTCAGTTGTGGTTCTTCGCCACGCCGATCATCTATCCGATGCTGCAGGCGCCCGAGAACATGCGCCAGTGGCTGAACTTCAACCCCATGACGCACCTGATGATCTCGTATCAGGAAGTGCTGTTCTTCCCGGGTCCGCACGGCCACTGGAAGTGGCTGGTCGCGATGGGTGTCTTTTCGATCGCCGTGTTCCTGTTCGGCTACTTCATCTTCGATCGTTTGCGCGACAGCTTTGCGGAGGAGGTCTAGGTGACTCCGGCAATTGATGTCGTCAACGTCTCGAAGGTGTACCGCCGGTACGCGCAAAAGAAGCAGTTCGCGACACTCAAGTCGGCGATCCTGAGCGGCACGCTGATCGGCGACTTGAAGCCGGACGAAACCTTCCAGGCGCTGCGGGGTGTTTCGCTGCAAGTGCCGAAGGGCTGCACCTACGGGGTGATCGGCCGCAACGGTTCTGGCAAGAGCACGCTGCTTAAGTGCGTCGCCGGCATCACGCGGCCGACCGAAGGAACCGTCACGGTTGATGGGCGCATCTCCGCGCTGATCGAGCTTGGCGCCGGCTTCCATCCCGAGATCTCCGGCCGCGAGAACATCTTCATCAACGGCGTGATGCTGGGCCTCACCAAGAAAGAGATCCAGTACCGCTTCGACGAGATCGTCGAGTTCGCGGAGATGCAGGACTTCATCGACGCGCCGGTGAAGACCTATTCCTCGGGCATGTACATGCGGCTTGGCTTTGCTGTCGCCGTGCACGTCGATCCGGAGGTGCTGCTGGTTGACGAGGTGCTCGCCGTCGGCGACCAGGGCTTCACGCACAAGTGCCTCGACAAGTTCGCCGAGTTCCGCCGCCGCAACAAGTCGATCCTGCTGGTGACGCACTCGCTCGACCTGGTCGAGAAGTTCTGCGACACCGCGCACTGGCTCGATCACGGCGTCAGCAAGGGCGAAGGCGATCCCAAGCGCGTCGTCGCGGCCTACATCATCGACGTCGAGGATTCCGAAGAGAACGAGCTCGCCAAGGCTGAAGCGGCGCGCGTTGCGGCGTCAGCAAAGGACGTGGGTCCGAGCAATATCTCACCAGAGTCCGCCGAGCTGATCACGGAAGCCGCGGTCGAGAGCGGCGAACGTCCTGCATCAGCCGAACCCGAAGGCCCGAAAGACGGCTTCAAGTCGGATGAAGGACGATGGGGGACGAGGGAGATAGAGATTACCAACGTCACTCTCAGCGGACCTGACGGCGAAGCAGGTCACGTGTTCCAGAGCGGCGACGCGATCAAGATACGGATGCACGTAACGTCCAAGTCGGCGATCACCGATTTCGTATTCGGCCTGGGTCTCTTCAACGCCGACAACGTCTGCGTCTACGGCACCAATACCAATCTCGAAGAGTTCCAGCCGACCGAGATCAACGGCGACAGCACGGTCACCTTCACCATCGATCATCTCGACCTCGTTGAAGGCACCTATCGCCTGGATCTAGCAGCGCACAAGGCGGACGGCTACCCGTACGACTACCATCGCCTGCTCTATACCTTCCGCGTGAAGTCGCGCATCCGCGACGTCGGCATCTACCGTCCCGACCATTCCTGGTCGTTTGACGGCAATATCAAGATCGACACGACGCCAAGACCCTGATCCCCTCAGCCCTCATGATCACGGTCTTCACCAACGGGGTTTTCGACATCCTTCATCCAGGCCATGTGCGGTATCTGCAGGCGGCTCGCGCGTTGGGCGACAAATTGATCGTGGCGATAAACTCCGATCGATCGGTGCGCGAGCTGGGCAAGGCGCCCGATCGCCCGATCAACCCGGAGCACGAGCGAGCCGAGGTGTTGCGAGCTCTCGCGTGTGTGGATGAGGTCGTGATCTTCGACGAAGCCGATCCGCACGCGATCATCTCGAAGATCCAGCCGGACATCCTTGTCAAGGGCGCCGACTGGGCCGAGGACGCGGTGATCGGAAGAGACGTCGTCGAGGCCAAAGGCGGCCGCGTCGTCCGCGTCCCCCTGGCCGAAGGCTATTCGACGACGAGCATCATCAGCAAGATTCGAAAGGGAAGAGCAGACTGATAGACTGAACTGCTGACTGTCGACCGGAACTCCTAACTGTCGACAGTTGACTCTTGACTGACTCGGTATGGCGACCGCTCCATCACTCGCGTTACGGTCGCTGCTGACAGGCGTTCTTCGGGAAACGGGGCTGCAATCCCCCCTTCAACGCATCAGCGGCGCGACCTCCCCTGTACGCGCGCTGGCGGTTGCGGCCGCGGCCAAGCGGCTCGGCGAACGCACCATCCTCCTGGTGGTTCCCACCGACGCTGACATCGAGAACACCGTCGGCGACATCTCGTTCTTCCTGTCGGTGCTCGAAGGATCCGCTTCGACCGTCGTCGAGCGGCAGGTGCTGCCGTTTCCGTCCACGCAGGTCGATCCATATCGCGGCTTCCAGCCGCACCTGAAAGTCGCGTCGGCCCGCGCGCGAGTGTTGCACGCGCTCGCAACGAATACGGCACGTGTGGTCGTCGCGTCAGCAGCGGCGTTGCTGACGAAGCTGCCGGAGCCGGCGTCGATCCTGTTGTCGTCGTGCGAGATCAAACCCGGCATCGACATCGATCCGATGGCGCTCGCGAACACGCTGGCGCTTGGCGGCTATGAGCCGTCGGATCCGGTGGACGCGCACGGCGAGTTTTCGCGCCGCGGCGGCATCTTCGACGTGTTCCCGGCCGGCGAGGAACTGCCGATCCGCATCGAGTTCATCGGCGACACCGTCGAATCAATTCGCCGCTTCGATCCCGGTACACAGCGGTCCATCGAAACCCTCGACCGCTTCGGCATCATCCCCGTCAGGGAAGGCGGTCCTCACGACGAACGCCAAGATCGGGGCCTGACCCTGAATTCAACGTCGATATTTCAGTTCCTGCGTACGAGGGATTCGCAGGTGTGGCTGTCTGAGCCTACTGATGTAGAAAACCACATCAAGACGGCGTGGGAGCAGATCGCGACGTCCTATTCCGACGCCGTCGAGCGATCGAAGGGGCCGGAGCCGCCGGATCCGATGAGCCTGATGCTCTCGGAGGACGAGGTGTCGGCCGCGCTCGCAGGGGCTGTGGTTGTTGAAGAGCTCGCGATTGGGGACGCCAAACCTAAAGGTTTGTCGCCACAAGACTCGTCGTCGCCACAAGGTTCATCGCTAGAGCTCCGGGTTCAGCCCACCGCCGTCTTCCACGGTCGCATTCCTGACTGGGTGAACGACGTCAAGTCCGCGCAGGCCAACGGCGATCACGTGGTGTTCGTCGCCGGCTCGCACGGCCGCGCGGAGCGCACCGTTGAACTGCTGAAGGACTATGACGTTCGAGCCGTGATGGCGTCGGATTCCGGCGATGTCATCCGCGGCGCAGTCGTTGTTGCTGAAGGCTGGCTCTCGAAGGGGTTCAGGCTCAGGCCGACAGGCGAACAGGCGAACGGGCCAACAGCCCTGCTTCTCTACGCCGAGTCGGATGTTTTTGATGAAGAGCGACGTAAGGTTGGTGCAGGGAAGAAACGCTCTGCATCCGCGGCGTTCCTCTCCGACCTGCGCGATCTCAAGGTCAACGACCTGATCGTTCACGTCGATCACGGCATCGGCCAGTTCGTCGGCCTCAAGCAGCTCTCCGTCGCCGGCGGAGATATCGTCCAGGAGTTCCTCGAGCTTCGCTATCACGGCGAGGCGAAGTTGTTCGTGCCGGTCGAGCGGCTCGACCTCATCCAGAAGTACACCGGCGGCGCCAACCCGCCGCTCGATCGGCTCGGCGGCACGACCTGGGAGAAGGCCAAGTCCAAGGTCAAGAAGGCCATGCGCGACATGGCAGAGGAGCTGTTGAAGCTCTATGCCGCGCGCAAGGCGGTACCGGGCTTCGCATTCAGCGCCGACACGCACTGGCAGGAAGAGTTCGAGGACGCGTTCGAGTTCACGCTGACCGTCGATCAGGCCACCGCGATCGCCGACATCAAGCGCGACATGGAGTCGTCTACGCCGATGGATCGCCTGCTGTGCGGCGACGTTGGCTACGGCAAGACGGAAGTGGCGATGCGCGCCGCCTTCAAGGCGGTAATGGAAGGCAAGCAGGTCGCCTTCCTTGCCCCGACGACGGTGCTTGCCTCTCAGCACTTGAAGACGCTGACCGAGCGCTTCGCGGCGTTTCCCGCGAAGATCGACATGGTCAGCCGCTTCCGCACGAAGCAGGAAATCAAGGAGACGCTCGACGCGTTGGCCGCGGGCCGCGTCGACGTGATCGTCGGCACGCATCGCCTGCTCTCGAAAGACGTCAACTTCAAGGACCTCGGCCTTCTCGTCGTCGACGAAGAGCAGCGCTTCGGCGTGGCGCACAAAGAGCGCATCAAGCAGATGCGCAAGAAGGTCGACGTCTTGACGATGACGGCGACGCCGATTCCGCGAACGTTGAACATGTCGCTGGTGGGAATCCGCGACATGTCGGTGATCGAGACGCCGCCGAAAGATCGCCTGGCGATTCAGACCAACGTCGTCAAGTTCGATTCCGCGGTGCTGGTGCGCGCGATTCGCGCGGAGATGGATCGCGGCGGCCAGGTGTTCTTCGTCCACAACCGTGTCGAGTCCATCTACTCGATGGGCAACCTGCTGCAGCGCCTGATCCCCGACGCCCGCATCGTCATCGGGCACGGCCAGATGAATGAAGAGGCGCTCGAGCGCGCGATGCTCGACTTCATGACCCACAAGGCGGATGTCCTGCTGGCGACGACGATCGTCGAGAACGGCCTTGATATCCCGAACGCCAACACGATCATCATCAACCGCGCGGATCGATACGGCCTGGCGCAGCTCTACCAGCTGCGCGGACGCGTCGGCCGCAGCGATCGCGCCGCGTATGCGTATCTACTGATCCCGCCCGAAGAAGCACTGTCGCCGATCGCCCGCAAGCGCCTGACCGCAATGAAGGAGTTCAGCGATCTTGGCAGCGGCTTCCGCGTGGCGGCGCTCGACCTCGAGATTCGCGGCGCCGGCAACCTGCTGGGCGGCGAGCAGAGCGGCACGATCGACGCCGTCGGCTTCGAGATGTACATGAAGCTGCTCGAGGAAACGATCCGCGAGTTGAAGGGCGAGGATCTCGAAGACGATGTCAGGGCGACGGTGAACCTGAAGGTGGAC
>DATMJU010000771.1:0-5351 GCA_035553795.1 Vicinamibacterales bacterium | reverse complement strand
GTGCGGGGGGGCAAGTAGCACAGCGGCCGGGGCAGGGGGCAAGCCAGAACAATCCGGTGCAGCCCGTGCAGACCGGCGGTGTCGGCGCCGGCGGCATCACTCCTCAAGGCGGCGTGATCGGCGTCACCTCGAAGAGCAAGGAAGCGTCGATCAAGCAATACAACGGGCGCAGCCGCTATAACGAGTGGACCTTTGTCTACCTGCAAACCGCTCAGCGGCCAGGACAGCCTGGAGTGCCGCCCGGTGCGCCTGGGCCAGCGGGCCAGGGTGGTCGGCAGGGGCAAGGCCCGCAGCCGTTTGGAATGCAGCAGCCCAACATGCCGCCGGGTTTCGGCCAGCCGAATCGGCCGCCGATAGGGATGCCGGGACAAATGCCGGGCCAACCGTTTCCCAATCAGCAGAATCCGAACACGATTAACGGCCCGGGCGGGACGACGATTACGCCGTTGCCGCCGGGACCGCGTCGTCCCGGAGGCCAGTAACGATCGCGTCGTGCAGGGCGCGCCGGACGCCCTGGATGCCTTCGCCTTCGCGTGACGGATGCACGCGATTGGTGAGAATCACCACATACAGATCCTGTTCGGGGTCGATCCACAACGAGGTCCCGGTAAATCCGGTGTGACCGATCGCGCAAGATGACATCTGCGTCCCGCACGATGAAGTCGGCAACATCGTGTCCCACCCAAGCGCCCGCGAACTTCCGGGCACCGTCGTCTTGATCGCGAACGATGCAAGGTCGGGGGAGCGCATCCACCATCTTGCGCACGCGCCCACCGCCGCCGCCGTGCCGAAGAGACCGGCGTGCGCGGCCACCCCGCCAAGTGCGGCAGCGTTTTCGTCGTGGACCTCGCCGCGTCGCTGCTCGCCGAATTCGGTGTCCTCGGTTGGAGCGATGCGCGCGAGCCATGCGGCCTCAGGGCGATATTGAATCTCGGCGTCGACTCCGACTTCGCGGTCGCGCCACTGATCGAACTGGCGGTCCAGCGGTATGCCTGCGGCGTTCTCCATGGCGAATCCCAGCAGCATGAAGCCGGGATCGCTGTAAATCGACTGCGTGCGCGGCGGATAGTCGAGCGTTTCCTCGCAGATCGCGACCTCGAACGAGGCGCGGCCACGGCGCGTTCGGAAGTAGGGCCGATGGCCAGGTAGTCCGGACGCGTGCTCGAGCAGATCGCGGATCGTCACGACCTGGCGTTCTTCACCCGTCCAGCCATCGATCCAGTGGCGGACCCGATCATTGAGACGCATGCGGCCGCTCGACACTTCATCGGCCATCAGCGCAGTGGTCGCGAGCACTTTCGTCAGGGACGCCAGGTCGTAGATCGTGTGTGCGCTGACCGGCGCGGAGCCAGGCTCGTAGGTCTGGGATCCGGCGCTGAAGGTGAAGATCGTTTCACCCGTGCGGCCCACCTCGATCACGGCGCCGGGAAACACGCGATCCGCGATCGCCTTGCGAAGGATGGCCCCGACGCTCGAGGTGAGCGCGGTCGATGCGGTCATGCCCGTGAGCCCGTCACCTGCCGTGACACGATCGCGACCGTGCAGGTCGTGACGGCGCCAATCAGCACGTACCAGGTGAAAGCAATCGGCGTGGCCCACCAGACTGCGGTCATCACGATGAGCCCGGCGATCATGCCGGCGAAGGTGTCGCGCTCGCGCACCGACGGCGCCAGCGTGCCAAGCAAGAAGGCGCCAAGCACTGATCCTGACGCGAAGGACAGTACCGCCAGGCCGGCATCAAGCACGGATCGGTTCATGAACTGCGCCCCGATCGCGACCAGCAACTGAACGACGCCCCACGCCACCGTTGCCTGCTTCGAGATCCGCATCTGCGTGGCCTGGTCGGCCGAGGGATTGAAGTACGGCAGGTAGAAGTCGCTGACGGTGGTCGCCGCCATGGCGTTCAGCGAGGGCGAGAGCGCGGCCGCGACGATCGCGGCGACGATGAAACCGGCAAGGCCGTTCTGCAGTTCGTTGACGACAAAGATCGGCAGGATCTGATCGTTGCGCGTGAGTTCCTGCGGGAGCGGGACTTGCTGGTAGTGCACATACAGCATCACGCCGATCACGAGGAACAGGCAGAACTGCACGAAGACAATGAAGCCGCTCAACACCAGGCCGGTCGACGCGTCTTTCTGACTCTTCGCGGACAGCAGCCGCTGAACCAGGTATTGATCGGTTCCGTGGGTGGAGAGTGTGAGCGCGACGCCCCCGAGGAGTCCGGCCCATATCGTGTAGGCCTTCGTGAGATCGAAGGCGGTATCAAGCACGACGAACCGGGCAGTCTCCGACCCTACGCGAACGACCTCGGCCCAGCCGCCTTCGATGCGGCCGAGCAGTGCAATCGCGACCGCGCCTGCGCCGGCAATGTAGACGAACATCTGGACGACATCAGTCCAGATGACGGCCGAAACGCCGCCGCGCATCGTGTAGACGATCATCGCGGCGCCGAGCACGATTACGACCCAGGTCACGGGAACCTGCGTGACGATCGAGATGACGAGCGCGGTGGTGAACAGCCGAATGCCGTCGGCGAGCGATCGCGTGATCAGGAAGATCACCGCGGATAGCGTCTTGACCCTGGTGCCAAACCGCCGCTGCAACAGCTCGTACGAGGTGAACAGGTCGCCCCGGAAGTAGGCCGGGATGAAGAGCAAGCTCACCAGGACGCGGCCGATGATGTAGCCGAACGCCAGCTGCAAGAACGTCATGTTGCCGGCATACGCCTGGGCCGGGATGCCGATGAACGTCAGCGTGCTGGTCTCGGTCGCGACGATCGTGAAGCAGATCGCCCACCAGGGCACGCTGCGATCGGTCAGGAAATAGTCGCGCGTGGTCTTCTGAAAACGCGCAAACCACGACCCGAACGCCGTGATCGCGAGCAGATACACGCCGATGACGAGGTAGTCGATCCCCGAGAGGGATGCCACGCGGAGAGCTTACTCCGGGGCGGTGCCGAATGCAGCGCGGCCGAGTTCGCTGACTGAGCCGGCGCCGTTGGGTGGGGCCACCAGGGAGTCGTACGAGAACAGGATGATCCCGGCGGTGCCGAGTTTGTTGGCCGCGGCAATGTGCGCCAGCGTCTGCGAGGCGGACATCTGGTAGGCGCCAATGCCGGCCCAGACCGGCCGCGTGCCCGCGTAGGCGCGCGCGGCGGCAATCTGCTTCTGGAACGTGTCGACGTCCGCGGTGTAGGCCATCGGGCACAGGACGTCCAGCAGCGACTGATCGATCCAGCCGCGCCAGTCCTGCAGCCGCTCGGCGAAGGCGGTGCGCGCGTCAGGAACCACTGCGGCGCTCACGACCGCGGATGGGCGCGCCGCCTTAACGGCCGTGCGGATCTTAATCACCAGTGAGGTCAGGCGCGAGCGGCGGAAGTCGCTCCAGCGCTCCGGGTAGAGATTGGGATACGCCGCCGGGTCGACCGCTTCACGTGCCGCGGCCTCACGCTTCTGCTTGTCGTTGAGGTCCGGGAGGATCGAGGCCTTGAACCCGTCCATCGCGGCCGGGCTGTAGTCAAACTCGTCGTTCGGGAATCGCACGTAGTCGAGGTGAATGCCGTCGACGGCGTACTTCGCCGCGATCTCGCCAATCACGGCGGCGGTGTGATCCTGGGCCGCGGGATGGAGCGGCGAGGTGTAGAGCCCCTCGACGACGGAGTTGTTGGCGCGCGTCCACCGTGCCAGCCGGCCAACGTAGGCAGGGCTGCGGAGGTTGATCTTCTTCATCTCCGCGGCGAGCTCGCGCGGCACCATCAGCCACTCGGGCGCGCGATAGATCACGTGATCGCGCGACGCAGGAAGCGTGACCGAGCTCGAGACCAGATTGACCGCGACCCACGCGTGGACCTTCAACCCCGCGGCATGCGCGTCCTGGAGCACGACGGCCAGCGGATCGAACGCCGGTTTGCCGGCCAGTTCGGCCGCGCGGGGTTCGATCGTGCCCGCGTAGTAGGCGTCCCCGCGGCCGCGCACCTGGACGAGCAGCGTGTTGAACCCGCCGGCTTGTGCCGCCGTCACCATCTGCCGGATCGACTCAGGCGAGGCCAACGTCGTCCGGGTCACCCAAAGTGCACGCGTTTGCTCGGGGACCTGCGCGTTCGACACCATGGTCACTGCCATCAGCAGGACCACGAGCGCACAAACCACGGCAGGGGAGCGGAAACGCAGCATGTGGAGCTAACCATTCTACCAAGAAGCGGACCCGCCTTCGCGCCTGAAAGGCGCTCCGGCGAGGCCACGCCGTAGCTCGCCTGATGGATTTGCGAGCGGAGGCGGGTAAGCTAGTTGTATGCACGTCCTTGGGATCGATGCGGGCGGAACCAAGACCGTCGCGCTGCTCGCCGATGCCGACGGCCACATCATTGGTGAAGGCCGCGCCGGCGCCGCCAACCTGCAGACGGAAGGCGAGCTCGAAGTCGAGAAGATCCTTCACACGGTGATCGATCGGGCGACCGAAGGCTGGTCACAACCGCCGGCTGCGGTGTGCCTTGGGATTGCCGGCGTCGATCGCGAAGACGACTCGCGCATCATTCGCGACATCATGCGGCGCCTCGGCTTTCGCAGCAACACGCTGATCGTCAACGACGCGCTGATTGCGCTGGTCGCCGGCGCCGGGGCGAGCCCCGGGGTGGTCCTGATCTCCGGAACGGGTTCGATCGCCTATGGCGTGAGCCAGCACGGGGTGGCGGCGCGCGCTGGAGGATGGGGACCGACGCTTGGCGACGAAGGCTCCGGCTATTGGATTGGCCGCCTGGCGTTGACCGCGGTAATGCGAGATGTGGACGGCCGTGGTCCTCGCACCTCGCTGACACCGCTGGTGCTGCAGCACTTCTCGATCCCGAGGCCGGAACTGCTCGTGTCAGAGGTCTATCACCGGCCGCAGGGCCGGCGGACGATCGCGGCGCTCGGCTCCGTGGTCGATTACGCGCGGGAGCAGGGAGATCCCGTTGCTCGCGACATCATGACGCACGCGGCTGACGAGTTGACGATGGCGGCGGCCTCTGTGATCGCGCGCCTCGAAATGCGCGGCGAACAGTTCCCGGTCCTGTTGTCCGGCGGCATGCTCAGGCATGGAATCGCGGGTGAGCAGGGAACGGGCGCCACGTGGCTGGCGGCCGCGATCCGCGATCGCATGGGGGAAGTCGCGCCGCGCAGCACCGTGGTGCCGCTCACACAGGAACCGGTGACCGGAGCTGTCAGGTTGGCCATTGCCGAAGCGCGCGGCGGCGTCCGCGTGCCGGCGTACATTGAATCGTATCGGACGTGAACATCGAACGCTTTGAAGATGAGCCCTCGCTGTCCGAGGCGCTTGCCACCCGGGTCCTCGAGAGTATCGTTGCTCGCCCGGAA
>DATMJU010000770.1:0-24786 GCA_035553795.1 Vicinamibacterales bacterium | reverse complement strand
GTACAGCAACACCGGCTACCTGATGCTCGGTCACATCACGGAACTGGCCGACCGCAAGCCGTTCGCGCAATCACTGCAGGATCGCATCCTGACCCCGCTTGGCATGACGCACACGCGATTCGATCCCGTTCGCGGTGCGCCGGGTCTTGCTGACGGCTACACGCCAATGGGACTCGGTCCCGCGGAGCTCTCCGTTCCCGAAGGCGTCGGCTGGATCGGCGCCGCGGGCGGCTTGTGGACCACGCCAGCAGACCTGATGAAATGGAACCTCGCCTTGATGGAAGGCAAAGTGCTGAAGCCCGCGTCGTGGAAGACGATGACGAGCCCGCGTGAACTGAGCGGCGGACGCTCGAGCGCCTACGGATGCGGCCAGTCGATTCGCGATCGCGGACCGATGCTGGTGCTGACGCACGGAGGCGGCGTCAGCGGGTTCGGATCGCGTAACGCCATGATCCCGGAGACGCGTTCCGCCGTGGTCGTCATCGCCAACTCAGATTGGGCGGGCGGCGTGCTCGATACGATCCAGGATGCCGTGCTGGCGAAGCTGCTACCGGTTGCCGATGCGCCGAAAGTCGCGGGACCACCGGCGAAAGACGCCGCGATGGCGCTGTTGCGTGAAATTCGCAGCGGCACCGTCGATCGCTCGAAGCTCGGTGCGGAGTACAACGCGTTCCTGACGGACGAGCGACTCAAGGCAATGTCGAAATCGCTCGTCGACGCGGGAGAGATCGGCAGCGTGGAGCCCGGCGGCATCAACGAGCGCGGCGGGCTCGAAGTGTCAACCTTGCGCGTCACCGTCGGCACGACGCCGATTCGCACCCTGATGTATCGCGCGCCGGACGGGAAGATCGAAGAGTTCCTGTTCAACCGGCGCTAACGCTTCCACGGGCGCAGCACTGTATACACCGGTACGGCGGTGATGCTCTTGCGCTCGACGGCGATCAGCTTGCGCTTGCTGAGGTGACCGAGCGCATCCTGGACGCCGCGCTTCGACAACCCCACGCTCTCCGCGATATCGATCAGCGCCATCTGCGTCGTCTGCTGCCTCCTGCCGTGTGTCTCGTGCCATAGAAACAGGTAGACGAGATAGGCGGAGGGCTGCCGGTCATGGCCGACCAGGTCGCGCATCAGCGTGTCGAGGACATAGCGATCGATCGGGACGGTGTCCGGCGACTGTGGCATCCGTTGCCATGGTAAAGCCTGCACGCCTTGAACGGCAATCGCGAACGCCGCATAGTGGCTGCGGAGGTTGTGATGATCAAGGCAATCAAGTTCGCGAGCATCCCGGTTCGCGACCAGGACAAGGCGCTCGAGTTCTACACGAAGAAGCTCGGTTTGAAGGTGGTGACCGACGCGCCGTTCGACGACAAGCAGCGATGGATCGAGCTGGCGATTCCCCGCGCCGAGACCAAGCTGGTGCTGTGGACCGGCGAGGGGCTCGACAAGATGATCGGCGGCTTCATGAACGTCACATTCTGCGCAGATGATGTGTTTGCCACCGCGAAGGAGATGAAAGAGAAGGGCGTGGAGTTCGTCCAGGATCCGCAGAAGGCGGATTGGGGCACCGCGGCGATCTTCAAGGACGTGGACGGCAACCAGTTCGTGTTGTCGACGCCGTGAGAATTGACCTCAGAAGTGCTGTCCGGCGTCGCAGTGGTAGAAGATAGGGATATGACAAAGGTTGCCGTCAAGGTCTTCAACAAGCAGGGCGAGCTGGTGGGGCCGCTCGAGCTGCCGCGCGTCGAGAAGAGCGACGCGGAATGGAAGCAGCAACTGACCCCGCAGCAGTTCGCGGTGGCGCGCGCGCATGGGACGGAGCGGCCGTTCTGCGGCACCCTGCTCGACAACAAGAAGGCGGGCGTCTACTCCTGCATCTGCTGCGGACTGCCGCTGTTCTCGTCGAGCGCGAAGTTCGATTCGGGAACGGGCTGGCCGAGCTTCTTTCAGCCGATTGCAGATGAGAACGTCGCCGAGAAGGCGGACATCAGTTACGGCATGCGGCGCGTGGAGATTCTATGCGCGCGGTGCGACTGCCATCTCGGGCACGTGTTCCCGGATGGGCCCAAGCCGACGGGGCAGCGCCACTGCGTGAATTCCGAATCGCTGGCGTTTACCGACGCCGACCAGCTTGCCTCGCTCGCAGACGCGGGCGCCTAGCTGATGTCGGCGGCGATGCGGTGACGCGGCTCGTATAACTGCACGTCACACCCGCCCGGCAGATGCATCATCGTCACGATGCCGTAGCCGTGATCGGCCGGCTCGGGATCGACATCAACGCCCTTGGCCCGCAGATCGGCGATGGTCGCGTGGATGTCGTCACACATGAACGAGATCGCGTGCGTGCCGGCATTGCCGTTCTCGGCTGGGTGTACGCCGACCTCGCCCGGCGGCGTCCGGAAGATCAGCCAGCCATCTCCTGCGTCCACGTGCTTGAAGCCGAAGACGTCGCGAAGCATCGCCCGAAGCTTCTCGGGCTCCGTTGTGTAAAGCAGCATGTGCGTGCCGTTGATGGGCATAAGTCCTCGAGAAGGTTCACGACGGTGGTTCAGGGCGACCGTTCACCGGTTCAACGCAGCGCCGGTGTCGAATCCGGCGACCGGCGGTGACGCGTCGCCTGTTCGTACGCATACGCGAACTTGATCAATGCCGGCTCGGACCAGGCGCGGCCGAAGAAGGTGATGCCGGCCGGCAACCGTCCGCCGCGCGAATAGCCCATCGGGACCTGGATCGACGGGAAGCCGGTGGTCGGTGAGAAGAACTGGCTGTTATCACCGCCAGGCGTATTGAGGTCGCCGATCAACCGCGGCGGATTGCTCCAGGTCGGATACACCCACGCGTCGATCTTCTGCGCATCCATCGTCTTCGTAACGGCGGCGCGGACCTGCTCGCGATACGCGAGTTCGGCCTTGCAGGCCTCCGTCTCCGGGCCGTTCACCGTTCCGGCCTCCGCCTGTTCGAGGCGCACTTGCACGGACGGATGGAAGCGGCGCGACTTCACGACCTCCGCCAGGGTCTTCACCGGAATGCGATCGCCGTGGCCGGCGAAGTAGCGATTGATGTCGTACTTGAATCCCATGCACGGCCCAACGCCTGGCTGGCGACGGATGTCGCCGAGGCCGTCGATCACGCCTGGATCGATGATCGTTGCACCCTCACGGCGCAGATCCTCGACGGCGCGCATGAAGATCTGGACGATCTCGGGATCGGTCGACTCGCGCTCGTAGGCGAAGCGCAGCACGCCAATGCGCGCGCCCTTCAAGCCGTCGCGCACGAGAGACGCCGAGTAGTTCTGCGGCAGATGCGATGCGGCCGCGGCGGTCACCGGATCGTCGGGATCGTGGCCGACGACAACCTGGAAGATCGCGGCGGCGTCTTCGACGCTCCGCGCGATCGGCCCGGCGATGTCGGCCAGCAGGTTCAGCGGCATGATGCCGGCGCGGCTCGTCAGGCCCATCGTCGATCGAATGCCGACCAGCGACTGGTGCGATGACGGTCCGCGAATCGAATTGCCGGTGTCGCTGCCGAGTCCCGCGGTCGCGAAGCTCGCCGCCACGCCGGCTGCGGTTCCACCACTCGAGCCCGCGGTCACGCGATCGAGCGCGTAGGGATTCCGCGTGTATCCCGGGAGGATCGAACCGATCGTTTCCACGGGCGAGAACGCCCACTCCGCCATGTTGGTCTTGGCAATGACGATCGCGCCCGCGTCCTTGATCTTCTTGACCTGGAACGCGTCCTTGTTGGAGATGAAGCCGGCGAGGGCCAGCGAACCATTGGCGCTCTGCAGCCCGATGGTCTCCATGTTGTCCTTCACCAGCATCGGGATGCAGTGGAGCGCGCCCACTGGACCACCTTGCTTGTAGCGCGCATCAAGCGCATCGGCCTGCTTCAACGCGTCCTGGTTTGTCACGACAATCGCATTCAGCGCCGGACCGTTCTTGTCGAACATGTCGATGCGCCGCAGGTATTGCTCGACGACCGCGCGACAGGTGACCCGCCCGGCTTTCATGGCGGCGTGGATCTGCGCAATCGTGGCTTCGTGCACTTCGAACGGTGCCGGTGTCTGGGCCGCCGATTCGACGGCCGCCGCCAACACGATGAGGATGGCAAAGATTTGAATCACGGCGGAATGATACTCCGCTAGACTCTAGCCACTTCAACCCAGGGGGACGCAATGAAAGCGAGAGGCCTGTTCGTTTGCCTGGCGATCGCAAGCGCGTCCGCGCTTGGCCACGGCCAGGCGCGCGTCACGCGCTACGACCTTTCCACCCAGCCGATCCTCGAAGTCGGCGCCAACCTTCGCATCAAGAAGGTGTTGGGCCAGGTCGGCACGTTCATGATCGGCGACTTCAAGGCCGGCTGGAAGAACACGCCGCACCATCACACGCACGAACAAATCAACGTCGGCGTGTCCGGCGCGTTCAATATCGTCACGCCGACGGCGCCGCACACCGTGTCCCGGATGCGCGGACTGCTCATCCCGCCTGATGTGCCGCATGGCAACGACGTGTCCGGTGAGACCATGAGTCCCACTCTGATCGAATTTCAGCCGGTGCGCCGCGTGGATTTTCCACCCGAGCTGGAGAAGGTCGAGTTCCGGCGTGCCGCCGCACCAGTGAACGCGCCCGAGGGGATGGATCTCGATTTTCGTCCTGAGTCGGCCTAGTGGCAGCCGGTCGTCGACGGCGTGCGTGCCAACGTCAAGAAGGGCATTGGCGCAGCAGTGTCGGCGTGGCAGATTTCGGCGGGCGCAAAAGCACCGTTCGACCTTCGGCCGAACATCGCCGGCGCTGAACAGTTCATCTACGTCCTCGACGGCGGAGTCGAGATCACCGTTGGCGCCGATCGCCAGGTCACGGCTGCGGGGACCCTCCTTGTCGTCGCACCAGGCTCAACCGCAGTCCAGGTTCGCACAACCGGCGTCGCGGCGACGCTGCTCGTGTTCGAGGCCGCGAAGGCTCCCTAACTCATGGTGTATAGAACGCTGTTTGTTTTCGTAGCGATTATCTCTGTCAGTGCGCAGGGCACGCCGCTGTTCGAGCCGATCCAGCCGGACGTGATGGGCGGCGGACTGACCTTTGCCAACGCTTTCGCCGACTACGACCACGACGGTGATCTCGACCTGTTCGTCGGTTTCGACGGCAAGCCGAACCGGTTGTATCGCAACGACAAGGGTGTCTTCACCGACGTTGCGTCGGCCGCGGGCGTCGCTGATAGCCGGCCGACGCGCGCGATTGCATGGGGCGATGTGGATGCAGACGGCGATCCCGACCTCCTGCTTGGCTTCACGCCACTCAAGGACGCTTCGGTCCTGAAGCTGTATCGCAACACCGGCGGCAAGTTCTCCGACATCACGAACGAGTCCGGCTTGATGGTCGCGACCGGCGCGGTGCGGCAGCCCGCGTTCGTCGATTTCGATGCTGACGGTGATCTGGATCTGTTCATCGCCTTCCGCGATCGCGCCAACGCGATGTATCGCAACGACGCCGGCAAGCTGACGGACGTGGCGTCGGCAATCGGCCTGGCCGATGCGCGCCGCACCGTCGGCGCCGCGTGGTTTGACTACGACGAAGACGGCGACCTGGACGTGGCGGTCGCGAACATGGACGGCGACGCGAACGGGTTGTATCGCAACGATGGCGGCAAGTTCACCGATGCGGCGGAGTCTGCAGGCGTGGCTTGGGGCGGCCGCGCGCCGAAGCTTGCCGCCAACGGCACGGTCCGCGTCTGCGTCGCTGATATTGACTCCGACGGCAAGCTGGATTTGTTCGCGGCCAACTACGGGCCGCTTGGCTTCTTCCGGAACCGCGGCAAGGGCGCCTTCGAGGATCGCGCGTCCGCGTGGAACATCGCGATCGACTCACGCTACGACGCGTGCGCGTTTGCCGACTTCGACCACGACGGGACGCTCGATCTGTACGTCAATGGCACCGTGACCGGCGGCGCAAGCTGGCAGGACTCGTTGTTCCGGAACACCGGCTCAGTGTTTGCGGACGTGACGCCGGCGATCATCCGCAAGCAGCAGGCCGATCATGGCGTGCAGTGGGGAGATGTCGACGGCGACGGCGATCTCGATCTCGCGCTGACGGGGGCACGGAGCGACGGCACGCATGTGGTGATGCGAAACATGCTGCCGGCGGCCGATGCGGCGCGAGGTGTGCACGTGCGGGTGGTGAACGGACAGGGCCGAGCGACCCACGCCGGCGCGGAGGTGCGCGCGTATGCGGCCGGCACCACGCGGCTGATCGGCACGCGCCTCGTGGACAGCGGATCGGGCTACGACGCGCAGAACGACATGCCCGTGCACTTTGGCCTGCCCTCCGGCGTCAAAAGCGTCGACATCCAGGTCATCGTCCCGCGCGGCGGCAAGCGCGTGCCCGCGTGGCAACGCGGCGTATCGCCTGGTAAGACGGTTACCGTTCGGACGAACTAACCGCCGCCAACGCTCACTGCAACGGCCGGAACTTCCCGTACCGGGCGTGACCGGTGATGCGCTCGGGATTGCGAATGTAGATCTCCCGCATCTCGACGGGCACCAGGAATCCCATCAGCGGCTCCGACTGATAGCTGACCGTGATGGTGGCCAGCACGCCGCCGCCATCGACGACCAGCTCGCTGATCAGCACGCTGCCGTCCGCCGGGTTGATCCAGAACCGGCCCTTCGCCGGCTGGTCGCGTCCTCCCGGCCGGCGGATAATCGTCGGCCGCTCGCGCTCTTCGTACGCAATCGTCCACATCTCGGTCGAGACTCGGAAGACGCCCGATTCGTTGGCGGCCTTATCTGCCGTATCGCCAAACACCGGGGCCGCCTTCGGCACGTGCCTGAATCGAAAGCGCGGTTGGTTGGCGGCATCCAGGAACTGCAGCGACATCAATGGCGTGTTGACGTTGCGCGTGATGCTGCCGATGTTGTACTTCGCGCTCGTCTCCACGATCTCCGCGATCTTCGCGTCGGCGGATTGCGAGCCGTCGCGCAGCAGTGCCTCGAGCCGGCCTTGTTCCTTGTGCACCGGCACCGAGTCCATTTCGAACACGTCGCGCAGCTCGACGTACCGAGCGCTGCTACCCGGTTTCACCAGCAAGAGATCCGACTTCAGTTTGCGGTGCGGATTGCGAACGTAACCTTGCGGGATACGGCTGATTTCCACAACGGTCTGTTCGTAGACCTCTTCCGCGACAATGCCGGACAGCTGTTTGCGGAAGCCCGCCACGTAGCCGGCGGAGCGCTTGAGCACCTCGTCGAGGGACGGCTGTTGGGCGGACGGCCGCCCCCCGGCCAACACCGTGATGGCGAGCCCAATCAAGGACGCCAGTCGCCGTTTCGACATGTCCTGATTGTATGATTCGCTCGATGAGATTTGTCGCCGCAGCCGCACTGGTTGTCCTGGCCGCCGTCCCGAGCGCGCAGACCGTCCGTCCCGCGCCGGCCGCGGCTGCCAAGCCAAAGCTGGTTGTCCTGATCTCGGTGGACCAGATGCGCGGCGATTACGTTGACCGCTTCCGGCACCAGTGGACGAAGGGGTTGCACCGCCTGGTGACTGAAGGCGCGTGGTTCCGGCAGGCCGACTATCCGTACTACAACACCGTCACTTGTGCCGGTCACGCGAGCATGAGCACCGGCACCGTGCCCGCGATTCACGGCATGGTGTTGAACCAGTGGTGGGAGCGCAACAACAGCCGTCTCGTCGCCTGCACGGATGATGAAGACGCGAAGCTGATCACCTACGGCCGCCCCGTGAAGAGCATCGGCAACAGCGCGAAGTACCTGATGTCGAACACGCTCTCCGACGAGATGCGCCTGCAGGGCTCGCCGGCGCCAAAGGTCGTCGGCATCTCGCTCAAGGCTCGCTCCGCGATCATGCTGGGCGGCCGCCGGCCCGACGCGGTGATCTGGCTCGATGAAGCCGACGGCGAGTGGGTGACATCAACCGCGTTCGCGACGGCCCCGTCACCCGTGTTTGCGGACTACATCGCGAAGCATCCCCTCAAGAACGAGATGGGCCGCAAGTGGGACCGCATGCTGCCGCGCGAGCGCTATCTCTACGATTACTCGAAGGAGAACCGCCGCGGCGTGGCGCTTTCCACCAGCGAGTTTCCGCACATCGTGCAGGGCCGCGGCAACGAAGTGGGCGGCGCGTTCACCGATGCCTGGGAATCAAGCCCCTATTCGGATGCCTATCTCAACGCGCTGGCGATGGCGGCGATCGACGGGATGAAGCTGGGCCGCGGCCCGGCCACCGATTTCATCGGCATCAGTTTTTCGGCGCTCGACAAGGTCGGGCACGACTTCGGGCCGGACTCGCATGAATCGCAGGATGTGCTGATTCATCTCGATCAGCAGCTCGGCCTGTTGATGGACAAGCTCGATCGCGATCTCGGCAAGGGCAACTACGTGATTGGCCTCACCTCCGATCACGGCGTGGCGCCGGTGCCCGAACGCGTCAAGGCGATGGGCTTCGACGCCGGCCGCATCGACACCGGCGGGGTCGGCCGCGCCATCGACGCTGTGCTCGTGAGCGAGCTCGGTCCCGGCTCCTATCGCACGCGCGTGATCTACAACGACATCTACTTCAACGAAGGCATCTACCTGAAGCTGCAGCAGAACCCCAAGGCGATGGAGGCGGTGCTCGACACGGTGCGCAAGACGCCGGGGGTGTGGCGCGTCTACCGTAAAGAGGACCTGTCCGCAGGCGATCCGCTGACGCGGGCGCCGGCGTTCAGCCACTACGAGGGCCGCAGCGGCGACATCAAGATGCTGGGCCGCGCCTACTGGATCACCTCGTCCAGCACCACCACGCACGGCACCGGGCATCGCTACGACACGCGCGTGCCGGTGATGCTATTTGGCCATGGGATCAAGCCGGGTGAATACATCGATCCGGCCGCGCCGCTCGATCTCGCGCCGACGCTCGCGCACCTCACCGGCGTCACGCTGCCGGATGCAACCGGCCGCGTGCTCAGCGAAGCGCTCGTCCGCCGATAACGGCTTCGACTTCGTTGAGCTCGGGCACGCTGGCCATGGCCCCCGCCCGCGTGCAGCCGATGGCCGCGGCGGCGTTGGCGAACTCCAGGATGGCCTTCGGCTCGTAGCCGGCGAGGTATCCGCGAATGAATCCCGCCCGGAACACATCTCCCGCGGCGGTCGTGTCTACAGCCGTCACCGAAAACGCCGGCATCGATGTGGTCTGGTCCCCGACCATCAGCATCGCGCCCCGCGGACCCAGCGTGACGCACAGCACGCCGTCGTGCCACTGCCGCAGTGCGCGCAAGCCGCGCTCGGGATCGGATTCACCGGTCAGGCCGGGTAGCACGTGCTCGCCGAACATCGGGATGCTGACGGCGGTCACCAGGTCTTTCGTGCGGCTGGTCAGGCGATCGATATCGCTCGTGGTGGGAATGCCGGCCTGGCGGGCGATGGTTGCCGCCGCGATCGCCGCTTCCTGATCCTCATCATCCACGTGCACCAGGCGGGCGGAACGAATCAGCGCCGGGTCGAGCTCGCGCGGCGAGAGGTTGAGACGATCGTCGCGGTCCCATAAGACGACGCGCTCGCCGCTGGTTTCGTCGACGGTGATCACCGCAAACCGATTCGCGCACTCGCGCGTCAGCACAGCAGAGACGTCCACGCCGCGCCGCTGCAGCTCGTCGCGTACCGTGCGGCCGTTGTGGTCATGACCGATGGCGCCCAGGTACGCGGCGCGCAGGCCCAGCCCGGCGCAAGCGGCCATGGCCGTGGCGGTTTGTCCACCGCACATGACGTGGTGGCTGGTGATTCGGAGCTTCGCGGTAGGGCTATCGGCGCGCGGAGACGCGGGAAGACGGTAGACGTAATCGACGGAATTACAACCCACGCCGAGCACATCCCATTTGGGATCTGACATCGGTGCTCAGTATAGGATGCGTGTATGCGGCTTGTCGCGGCGGTGTTGTTGACTCTGGGCGCGGCGTCGGGCGTCGCTTCTCAGCAGCCTGCGCAACCCATCTTCCGGGCCGGAACCGATCTCGTGCGCGTTGACGTGACCGTGACGGCCAGAGACGAGGCCGTCGCCGACCTGACGCTCGAAGATTTCGAACTCACTGAGGACGGCGTTCCGCAGACGGTCGAAACCATCAAGTTCGTCAAGGTTGACGGCACTCGCACCTCCAACCAGGACGAGCCGCTCGAGATTCGCTCGAAGGAGCACGCGCTGCTCGAAGCCGCGCGCGAGGACGTGCGGCTGTTCGTGATCTTCCTGGACGACTACCACATCTCCAAACGGCCGGAGATCACGGTGCCGCTCCGCGACGTGCTGACGCGCTTCATCAACCAGCTTGGTCCCAACGATCTCGTCGCGTTGATGGATCCGCTCACCACGCTGTACGACGTGAAGTACACGCGGAACAAGGCGGAGCTGCTGAACCGTGTCCGCAACTTTGAAGGGCGTTACGGCGAGACCTACCCGGTCAAGAGCGTGATCGAAGAAGCGCAACTGTCGCAGCGCAACTGGATGGAACTGCGCGCCGGCGTCACGCTGTCGGCGCTGAAGGCGATCGCCACGCAGTTGGGCGGCTTGCGCGACGGTCGCAAGTCCGTGCTGTTCTTCAGCCAGGGACCCGGCGTGCGGCCGGGCAGCCCGAACGACCTGTTGATGCGCGAGATCGACGAGGCGGCCAATCGCGGCAACGTGACGATCCACGCGATCGACCCGCGTCCACTCGGCACGGTGGGCTTCGGCGGTGACACCATCCTGAGACGCATCGCCGAAAGCACCGGCGGCCGTGCCATCGTCAATACCAACAACGCGACCGATCAGCTCAAGGACGTGATGGCTGACGCGAGCGCCTATTACTTGATCGGCTACACGCCGACGCGGCGCACCAATGACGGCAAGTTCCACGAGATCAAGGTGCGCGTGAAGCGCCGGGGCGTGAACGTCACCGCCCGGCGCGGCTACTGGTCGGCCAGCGAGAAAGAGTTGACGGCGGCGGCCGACGCCGCCGCCACGCCGGCGAACACGGAGCTCACCACCGCGCTCGCCGCATTGTCTGAGTCGGCGAACACTCGCGAGGTGTCGGTGTGGACCGGATTCGCAAAAGGCGAGGGCGACAAGACGCGCGCGATGTTCTCGTGGGAGCCAAACGCCACCGCGTTTGCGAACAAGCCGGCGCGGCTCGAGATTCAGCCCGTGGACGAGGCGGGCAAAGAGACGATGGCGGCGCAGGTGATCGGCGGCACGCCGGGCGAGCTGCCGCTGATGGCGCGTTTCGATTTCGCCGCCGGCCGCCAGCGGCTGCGCTTCACGGCGCTCTCGGCCAAGGGTGATGTCCTCGACCGCTGGGTGCAAGCGCAAGCGATTCCTGATTTCACCAAGCAGCCGCTGGTGCTGGCGACGCCGAAGGTGTTGCGGGCCAGGAACATGGTGGAGTTCCGCGCGATCGAGGCGAACGCGTCCGCATCACCGACCGCCGCGACCCGGTTCGGCCCGACCGAGCGTGTGCTGGTCGAGATCGAATGTCACGCCGAGTCCGGGGCGACGCCGGAGCTCAAGGTGGATCTGCTCAACGCGAAGGGCGATTTGCTTCGTACCCTCGACGCGCCGCCTCTGGCCAATGGCAAGACCCGCATGTCGCTGCCGGTCTCGAGTCTGGCCAACAGCACCTACGTGCTGCGCATCGCGGCCACGGCAGGCGAGCATACGGCGCAGCAATGGGTTGCATTCCGGATCGCGCGCTAGCCGCGCGGCAGTAGAATAGCCAGCCGCGGCCGTGCGGCCGCTCACGCCAGATGCTCTCGCCCATCGGCCTCACCGTCGCCTACTCCGTGTCCGCGCTGATCAGCCTCGGCGCGTCGATGGCGATCATCAATCGCCGCGAAGTGCGGGGCGGTCGCGCGCTTGGACTGATGCTGCTCGCCGCGGCGCTGTGGGCCGCCTGTGACGCGATCGAAGTCCACCTCCCGACCGTGGAGGGCCGACGGCTCATTTCCCAGATCCAGTACTTCGGCGTCGTGTCGTGCTCGCCGTTCTTCTTCCATGCCGCGATGGAGCTGGCGCGTCTTGAGGGTCTGCTGACGCGGCCGATGCTGGTCGCGGTGTGGGGCATCCCCGTGATCTCCCTGGCGATGGCATGGACCAGCAACTATCACCAGATGCTCTGGACCAGCATCGAGCTGCCGAAGCCGGGCGGCGTATTCTCGACCTACAACTACGGCTGGTGGTTCTGGGTGCTCGCGGTCCAGCACTACGTGCTCACGCTGGTCAGCACGCTGGTGCTGCTCTCGGCGAGGCGGCGCGTGACGCGCGCCTTCCGCGCTCCGATGCTCGCGGTGGTGATCGCCGTCGCCATCTCCTGGATCGGCAACTGTCTCTACATCTTCAAGCTCGGGCCGTGGCCCGGACTGAACTACTTGACGATGTCACTCGGGTTGAGCGGGGCGGTGCTGGCGTGGGCCGTGGTCAGCGAAGGCCTGCTGGATCTGCTGCCACGGGCGCGAGAAGCGCTGATCGACACGATCGCGGATGGCGTGGTGATCCTCGATCGCGCCGACAGGGTGATCTATGCCAACGCCGCCGCGCAGGAACACCTTGGCATGTCTGCCGACGCGGTGCAGGTGCCGGCGACGGTCAGGATTCCAGAGCGCAACCGATCATCCGCGCCGTGGCTCGGTGAAATGGCCGTGCCGAGCGGCAACTCGACGCGGTGGATCGACGTTCGTGTCGATCCCGTCGCGGATCGATGGGGCGACGTCGCCGGCCGGCTGGTGGTGACGCGCGACATCACCGTTCGCAAGGTGCTCGAGGAGGAACGCGAGCGGTTGATCGGTGAGCTGAAGCGCGCGCTGCAGGAAGTGCACACGCTCGAAGATCTGCTGCCGATCTGCGCGAGCTGCAAGAAGGTGCGCGACGACAAGGGCTATTGGAGCCAGATCGATGTCTACCTGCGCAACCGGGCCGCCGTGGAGTTCACGCACGGCATCTGTCCGGATTGCGACGCCCGTTTATACGGGCAGCTGAAAGAGCAAACGGAATGACCAGGCGTCTCCTTCGCGTCTTCATTATCTGTGTTGCCATCACCGCATCGGCCGGCGCGCAGCTGCCTTCTCCATCCACCGCGACCGGTGAGTGGCCCACCTACGGCGCGGATCTCGCCAACTCGAAATACTCGCCGCTCGATCAGATCAACGCCTCGAACTTTGCGTCGCTGCGGATGGCGTGGCGCGCGAAGTCTCCCGACGGATTCTTGAGCATGACGCTCCCGGACGGCACCGAGTGGTCGGCTGACTCGAAGCTGATCTTCGAGGAGCTGAGCCGCCTCGATCCCAAACGGTGGCGCGACAACCAGCCGCCGTTCGTCCAGAACTACAAGGCCACGCCGCTGATGGTTGGCGGCACTCTCTACGTGAACACGGCGGCGTCAGTGGGCGCCGCTTATGATGCGCGCACCGGTGCGCTGAAGTGGATCTACAACCCGAAGAGCTACGAATCGGGTACCACCACCTTGACGCTGCGCTGGAACCAGCGCGGCGTGGCGTACTGGAAGCAGGGCAACGACGAGCGCATCTATTGGGGCACCGGTGACGGTTACCTGATCGCCGTCGATGCGAAGACCGGCCGGCCGGTCAAGGAGTTTGGCGTCAACGGCAAGGTTGACTTGATGGAAGGCCTGCCGCGCGCGAAGCGCGGGACGCGTGACTACCTGAACGCGTTGACGTATTCCGTGCAGTCACCGCCGATCGTGGTGAAGGACCTGGTGATCTCGCCGGCAGCGATCTCCTCGCTGATCAAGACCAAGGAACAGATCCCTGGGTGGATTCGCGCGTTTGATGCGCGCACTGGCAAGGTGCGCTGGACCTTCCAGCCGATTCCGCAGAAGGGCGAGTTCGGCGCCGACACGTGGCAGGACGGTTCGAACGAGTACGCCGGCAAGGTCACGGTGTGGACGGTCATGAGCGCCGACGAGGAGCTCGGTCTGCTGTACCTGCCGACCAACACCACCGCGCCGGACTTCTACGGCGCGCATCGCCTTGGCGACAACCTGTTCGCCGAAAGCGTGGTCGCGCTCGACATCAACACCGGCAAGCGCGTGTGGCATTTCCAGACCGTGCATCACGGGCTGTGGGACTACGACAATCCAGCGGCGCCCAACCTGCTCGACGTGACGGTGAACGGCGCTCGGGTGAAGGCGCTGGCGCAGATCACGAAGCAGGGCTACGTCTACACGTTCGATCGCGCGACGGGTAAGCCCATCTGGGAGATCGTCGAGACGCCCGTTCCGGCATCGGATGTGCCGGGCGAGAAGGCGTCGCCGACCCAGCCGATTCCCACCAGGCCGGCGCCGTTCGAATATCAGGGCGTCACGGTGAACGATCTCGCCGACTTCACGCCGGAGATTCGCGCGATGGCGGAGAAGGCGATCCAGGGTTTCCGGACCGGTCCGCTGTTCACGCCGCCGTCGATTGAAGGCACGCTCGTTCGCCCTGGCACGACCGGTGGCGCGAACTGGTCGGGCGCGGCGGTCGATCCCGCGACGGGAATGATGTACATCCCATCTCGCAACGCGTACGCGGTCAGCAAGCTGAGTCCGCCCGACCCAAAACTCGACAGCAACCTTCTGTTTATGCAGGCACCCGGCCGCCAGCCGCAAATGCCCGAAGGCCTGCCGCTGTTCAAGCCGCCATATTCGCGCATGACGGCGATCGACATGAACACCGGCGATCACAAATGGATGGTCCCGACCGGCGCCGGCGATCGCATTCGCAACAACCCGCGATTGAAGCCCCTGAATCTCGGTCCGGTCGGCGGCGACATCACGTTGTCGGGTCCGCTGCTCACGAAGACGCTGCTGATCTACGCGCTTACGACCGGTGGCTCAACCGGCGGCCCGCGGCTCGTGGCCTACGACAAGGCGACGGGGAAAGAGTTGGCTTCGGTAGATCTGCCTGGCTCCGCCGTTGGCACACCGATGACGTACTCTCTGGCCGGCAAACAGTACATCGCGGTTACCGTCCAGGGGCGCACGCCGACCGACGTTCCCGAGCTGGTGGTGCTGACCCTTCCCTAAAGGGCGCGATGGCCCGATGGCCCGATGACCCGATCTCGGTGTCTAACTACGGCTATGCGAATTGGCACACTCGCTGTCCTGGTGTTGCTGTCCGGCTGCGCTGCCAAGGGACCGATCGTGCCCGCGTACGTGGCCGAAATGCCCAAGGGCGAAGCGCTGCTGAGCGACGGCTGCTACACCTGCCTGCAGCAATCGCTGGCACTGTTTGAAAAGGCCCTGGCGATGAAGGCGCCGCCCGCTCATGCGGCGGAGAGGGCCTTCGACGCGGCGCTGCTGATCTGGCTGCGCGAGAAGGAACTGGCGATGCTGAATGACGAGTCGCTGGCCAGGGTGAAGCGCCTGCTGGTGCCGTCGCGTCAACCGGTGTTCGATGCCGCGCAACTGATCGTCGGCGACACGACCGGCCTCGATCCCGAGATGCGCGCGCGTCTCACCGGGCGCGGCCGTCCATTCCTCGAAATGGACAACCCGGTCCGGCGCGCCCTCGATGCGTCGCCCGAGATGGATCTCGCGGCCAGGTACGTGGCGCTGTCGATCGACTGCGAGCAGCCGAAACTGATCGAAAGCGTGGACATTCGCGCGATGACCTCGAACTACTCGGGTGTGCCGCTGATGCGCTATCGGCTCTCGAACTGCGGCCGCCCAGCGGCGCCGAGTGTCGGGGCGCTGCGCGAGGGGGATCCGCGCTGGACGGACACGCTGTACCTGGAAGGCAGGCGCGAGCTGGCGTCCTCAGCCGGACGGGCGATCGATTTTCCCAAGGTGTTGTCCTTGTATTCGCAGGGGCGTGAAGCGTTCCCGGCGTCACTCCTGTTATCGCTGTCGTGGGCCAACGCCAACCTGATGGCCGAGGAGTACGACGGCGCCTTCGCGGGTTTCGAAGAAGTGGTCCTGAAGTTCCCGGAGCACCGCGACGCCCTGAGCGGCAAGATGCAGGCGCAGAGCTACCTGATGCGGCACGCCGACGCGATTGCTACGGCGACGCGCATTCTCGAGCTCGGCACGTGGAACATCGCGGATGCCAACTACTGGCGTGCGTGGAACCGGTATCACTTGAAGGACTACGAATCCGCCTGGGAAGACGTCTCGAATGCGCTCAAAGGACTCTCGAATACGCGCGTGACGATGCTGGCAGGCCTGATCGCGTACGCGCGCAAGGACCTGCCCGCTGCGGTGATGCAATTCGACAACACCTTCAAGGCCGATCCAACCGCGTGTGATGCGGTGTGGATGTCCGGCCTGGTGAGCATCGATCAGAATGATTTAGTGGTCGCGGCGCCGAAGTTCACGCGCAGCATGACGTGCTTTGTCAGCTCCGCCGCCGCGCTACGACAGGATCGCGTCCGCGTGGCCGGCGCGATCGAAAAGCGTGGCAGTCCCGCGACCGCGCGGGAGCAGCGGCAACTGGATCGCCTGGAGCGCGACGTGCAGAACGCGGAGGAAAAATCGGCGCAGTCCGCCTACAACGGCTCGCAGTGTTATGCCCGCACCGGCAACAAGGGGCTGGCGCTCAACCTGATCGACGTCGCGATCGAGCACCCGCTGATGAGGGAGAAGGCGATCGCGATGAAAGCCGCGATCGAAAAGCTGCCTAACCAAAATTGAAGTTCACCACGACGGGACCGTGGTCGCTGCTCCCGATTTCCCTCTGCACGGTCGCGCTTGCGGCCCGCTCAGCGATCGCCTTCGACGCCAGCACGTAGTCAATGCGCCAACCGATGTTGCGCTCCTTCTGGTTCCGCCATGGCGCCCACCACGTGAACAGGTTGTCGTTGTCGGGTTCGAACGACCGATGGACGTCGACCAGCCCGCGCGAGATGATTCGCGCCAGCAGGGCGCGCTCTTCCGGCCGCGCGCCGATCTGGTTTGGCTTCTGGAGCTTCGGGTGGATATCCCGTTCGGCCAGCGCCACGTTCAGGTCGCCGCACAGGATGATCAGCTTCTGATCGCGTTCCGCCTCGGCAACGAACGACTCGAGCGCTTCGAGGAACCGCATCTTGGCGTCGAAGTCCTTGCCACCGTTGGGCACGTAGACCGACGCGATCATCACGTCGCCGGCGGGTGACCCCCCTTCGCCAAGGCTTCGGGGGGCGAGCGGCACGCTGGCGCAGACGATGCGCTGCTCGAAATCAAACGTCGGGTGCGAGCAGATCGGCAGCGCGCCAACCAGCGACTTCTTCACGAGCACTGCGACGCCGGAATAGCCCTTGTCGCCGTGCCAGTAGCTCCAGTAGCCCTCCATGTCGCGCAACTCGAACGTCAGTTGATCGAGTGACGCCTTGATCTCCTGCAGGCAGACGATGTCGGGCTGTTCGGCGGCGAGCCAGTCGAACAGCTGACTCTGCCGGGCACGGATGCCGTTGACGTTCCAGGTCGCAATCTTCATGAATAGGCCAACAGGCTATCAGGCCGACGGGTCATCAGGCCAACCGTCACGGTCTCCACGAGTGAATCAACGTGAGCGGCGCAGACTGCTTGCTGGTCACCGGCACGTTGATCAGGAACCGGCCGTCGCGGCTCACGTCATATGCGCGAACGGTCACTCCTGCGTCGAACAGCCGCGTGATCCCACTCACCTCGCCGCGGTCCAATCCCGCGGCAAGTATTTCCGAACCGTGCCGGAAATAGAGTTCGCGGCCATCTGCGCTCCAGCGCGGCTCGGTCCCGCCCGCGGTGGTCACGCGCACGCGATTGCCAGGCTTCGGAAACGAGTCGAGGTAGATGTCGAACTGCCCCGACTCGTTGGACGCGTAAGCGATTGAGCGGCCGTCGGGAGAAAACGCCCCGTAGGTCTGATCGAATGCCGCCGTGGTGTACGGTTGCGCCGTCGATCCCTCGACGGGCGGCTGGATCCAGAGATCGTCGCCGCTGTCAGCGTGCTTGCGGCCGATCAGCAACGAGCGGCCGTCTCGCGACCAATCCCACACCTGCACCGTCGAGTCGAACGTCGCAACGGTTTGCTCCGGCAGCACCGCGCCCGCGCCACGCACCATCACCTTGCGGCGTTGGCCGGCCCACGCGACACGCAAACCGTCTGGCGACCAGACGCCGCTTTCGTCCACATCCGTGCCCAGCGATAGCCTGAGCGGCGCCGGCTGCGAGCCGGTGCGGATGAACACATCGAGCGTGCGGAGCTGCCGGTCCACTTCGGTGATGACGATGCGACGGCCGTCTGGTGCGATGCGCAGGTCCCAGGCATCAATCGGTTCGCTCACGGGACCCGCCGATTGCCCGTCACGCGTGAGCCATCGCAACTCGCGCAGTGCCGACCCGGGCGCTCCGTGGATCAGCACGTCCGCGGCAACGGTCGCGAATACCTGCCCCACCGGTCCACGTCCAACGTTGACGCCAACGACCTCCGCGCGACCCGCAGGCTCGAACGTGGCCGGGTCGATGGCTTGCGCCATCAACGTCGCATCGCGCAGGTAGAGGAGGTGATGGCCGGCGACAATCGCCTGGCCGTCGGCGGCGAAGAGCCTGCGGCGTTCGGAAGGCGAGTCGAGCGAGGCGAGCCAGATGCCCGCGCGCGCCGGCTGCGTCGACGCTACCAGGAACACCAGGTGCCGCCCGGTCGGCAGAAACGCCGGCCAACTGTGCGAGGTCTCGCCAGCCGACGCATCCAGCGTGGTGAACGGCGCGACGAAGCCGGAAGTATCGCGCCGCATCAGCCCGCCGTTGGCGGTGGGCGCGAACACAAGATCGCCGGCGTCGCTCATCGCCGCGCCTCGGCCGGCTACCGCAGGCGCCAGGAATGACTTCGTGCCCGCCGAGAGTTCGAGCGCATTGACGTGTCCGCCGTCGAAGAAGCCAATGCGCGCGCCATCCGGCGACCAGAAGGGCATCGCGGCCCCTGCCGTGCCGGGCAGCTCGCGCGTCTCGCCGTTGCGAAAGTCGTGCAGCCACAGCGACACCACCCCAGCCTTGGCCGCGGGGTAGACGAGCTTGCGGCCATCGGGTGCCAGCGACAGTCCAAAGGAATAGTCGCCGCCCGCTCCGATCTCCAGATCGGCAGGGGGCAGCCACGCGGCGCGCACCGGCTGAGGTGGTGCCGGCGCGGCAGGCGGCCGCTCGCGCCAGTGACGAATCGCGGGGACGGCGAAGATCACAGCGGCGACCGACGCGGCGACGGCGAGGAACGTTCGTTTAGATATACTTGAGCCCTCTAGACCTAAGGAGGTTACTTCGAATGCGTAATCGTCTACTTGCCCTGGCCGTCATGATCGTCGTCGTCGGCCTGCCCGGCGCCACATCGGCGTGGGCCCAGACCGCGGCGCCGTCACGGCGTCCCGACGTGATCTATGTTCCCACGCCGGAGCCGGTCGTGGAGGCGATGCTGCAGGTCGCCAACGTCACCAAGAACGACGTGGTGTACGACCTTGGCTGCGGCGACGGCCGCATTCCGGTGACCGCCGCGAAGAAGTACGGCGCGCGCGGCGTCTGTTTCGACATCGATCCCGATCGCATCAAGGAAGCGAACGAGAACGTCGCCAAGAACAACGTCGGCAATCTCGTCCGGGTGGTGCATGCCGACCTGTTCGAACAGGACCTCAGCGGCGCCTCGGTGATCACGCTGTACCTGCTGCCGTCACTCAACGTGAAGCTGATGCCGAAGCTGATGAAGGAGCTGAAGCCCGGCACCCGCATCGTGTCGCACTCGTTCGACATGGGCGACTGGAAGCCTGAGAAGGAACTCGACGTCGACGGCCGCAAGGTCTACTACTGGACGATTCCGAAGAGATAGGCGAACAGGCCGACAGGCCAACAGGGATTCGTCACTGAATAGACGCCTTTTACTCGGACTCGCTGCAGCACTCGCTGCTGGTTCGATCGTTCTAGCCGTCAGCGGTGGTTTTCGGACCACCGTTGGCGGCTTTCGTATTTCAGCGCGGTCGCCCTGGCCGGCCGTGGCGCTTGCCGCCGTCGCACTGGGCGCCTGGTATGTCAGCGCTCGCCGTGAGCGCGCCGTCGTAGCGGACCTCGCCGCGGCCTGGCAGCGTTGCCAGCGTCATTCAGCAATCATCGTCGCGATCGGGTTGGCAACCGCCGTTGTGGCGCTGACGTCGGCGACGCATTCCGCCGCCGGTGCGGATGCGTCCGGCTACATCAGCGAATCCGCGATGTTCGCGCGCGGACAGATGTTTCACCGCGACGAACTGTCGGACGTGACGCGCGGACACGATCCGTTTCTGACATCACCGCTGGGGTGGCGTCCCGCGGCTGAAGGACTACAGGCACCAACGTATCCGCCGGGGCTGCCACTGCTGATGGCGTTGCCGCAGGCGATGGCCGGCGCGACCGGTGCTTCGCTCGTGGTGATCGCGAGCGCGGTGGTCGCGGTCGTGGCGACCGGATGGCTCGCATTCCAGCTCGCCGGAAGCGTGGCCGGCATCATCGCCGCGGCGCTGCTCGCGTTCACGCCGGTCTTCCTTTACCAGGCGATCCAGCCGATGAGCGACGTGCCCGTCACGGCGGCGTGGATGGCCTGCTTCGCGCTGCTCGCTGCGCGTAAGGGTGCGGGCGTTGATGCCGCCGCAGGCATGGCCTGTGCGCTCGCCGTGCTGATTCGCCCGAATCTTGCACCCCTGGCGCTGGTCCCGCTGATGGTCGCGCAGCATCGCGTCCTGTTTGCAACGCCAGTGGCGATCGCCGGTGCAACCCTCGCGTGGCTGCAATGGACGTGGTACGGATCGCCGCTGCGTTCGGGCTACGGATCGGCGGACGAACTATTCGCGCTCTCGAACATTGCGCCCAATGCGGCCCGCTACTTCAGTTGGTTGATCGCCACGGCGCCGGTGTTGCTGTTGTCGATTCTCGCGGTGGTCCGGAAGCATGCGGACCACATGGTTCGCGGACTCGCGGCCTTTGCGGTGCTGGTGGCCGCTGCATATTTGGTGTACGCGGTCTTCGATGAGTGGTCGTACCTCCGGTTCCTGCTGCCGGCACTGGCGGTGATGGCGGTCTTGACCGCGTCGGAGCTGGCCGCGTGGATCGATCGATGGCAGGTGGCGGCGCGGCCGGTCCTCTTGTTCGTGATCGTGATCGGTCTCACCGCTCACGCGTTGTCGGTGGCGAGATCGATGGGGACGTTCAGGCTCGCCGATCAACTGCGACGGGTCGAGCGTGTGGCCGGAATGATCAACGAGGACATCCCGCCGGCGGCGGTGCTTGTCGCGGGTGAGCAAAGCGGCTCGATGCGTTACTATACCGAGCGGCCGATTCTCAGGTGGGACGCCGCGGCGCCGGCTTCGCTCGCGAAGGTGACCGCGGCTCTCGAAACATCACGGCGTCCCGTCTACATCGTGCTCGATCAGTGGGAGGAGAGCCTGTTTCGCGCTCGATTCGCCGGCATCGCGGCCGGCGCTCTCGACTGGCCGCCCATCCTCGATGCCGGCACTTCGCATCGCACGCGCCTTTGGAAGCTGAGTGACCGCGAGCGCTTCCTGCAGGGCGAGCACTTGAATACCATCCGCCTCCCGTAGGTCGGCTAAAGGCGGACCGCCGCGGTATCATCATCTCGCTTGCGCAAGTTCGACGTCATGGCACTGGCCGTCATCCTGGCGGTGGCCGCCGGCCTCCGCCTGTGGGCGCCGTGGGACGACGTGCTGGGTGGGTCGCGCGTCAATTTCCTCGAGACCGACGCGTGGTACCACGTGCGGCTCGCCGAAAGCCAGGTCCGCAACTTCCCGCATCGCGTCACCGTCGATCCCTACGCATCACCAGACGGGCAATACGTGGCGGTGGCGCCGCTGCTGGACACCGTGATCGCGACGGTGGCGTTCGTGACCGCCGGCCGTGATGCATCCACCGAGTACATCGAGCGTGTGGCGGCGATCGTGCCGGCCCTCATCGGCGTGCTCGCCGTGGCGGCGGTATGGGCGCTGGCGACGATCGCGTTCGATCGGCGCGCGGGCCTGATCGCGGGACTGCTGGCGGCGGTACTGCCAGGCCATTTTCTCGATCGCACGCTGGTTGGCTTCGTCGATCACCACGCCCTTGAAGTGTTGCTGTCGTTCGCGACGCTCGCCTGCATTGCGTACGGCTCCGCGATCGGCGCCGGGATCCTTCTCGGCTTGTACTTGCTCGCATGGGCGAGCGGTTCATATTTCGTCAGCATCCTCGCCTTGTGGATCGTGATGACGGCGCTCGCCGCGCCGAAGCACCGTGCCGAGGCTGCCCGGTTCGCGACGCAAGCCGGTGTCATCGCGCTCGCGGTCGTCATCGCGTTCCAGGATCCCGGACTGTTCCGTTACGGCTCGCAGATCGCCGCGCTCGCCGGGCTGATCCTGATCTCGGTGACGGTGTATTTCTTCTCTGATCACCTCGCCAAGATCCTTGGCATTGCCGTGGCTGCGTCGGCGGTTGTCGTCGGCGTTACCTGGTTGGTGATGCCTGACCTTGTGACGCAGGTCATGTCCGACGTCAGCCGGTTCCGTCCAGATCCCACGCGCATGGCGGTGCTCGAGGCGAGACCGCTGTTCATGTATCAGGGCAACTGGACCTGGATGCAGCCGTGGATATTCTTCCGGATCGGCTTCTATGCCGGGCTGGTCGCCGTGGCCGCGCTCGCCTTCGTCACGTGGCGCACCCGGCGGGTCGATCACATCCTGATTCTCTGCTTTACGATCGCGAACTACCTGGCCACCATCGGGCAGAACCGGTTCGGCTATTACCTCGTGCCGTCGACCGCGGTTGTCATTGCGTGGCTCGCCGTCCGCGTGCTCGATTGGGGTGGCGTGCCGCACGCCGGCAACCCGGCACCGAAGATCCGGCAGCGGCTCCCGTTCCAACGCGAGTTGGCCGTGATCGTCGTCGCCGGCGTCGTGATTGCGCCAAACCTGATGCCCGCCGCCCTGACGACCACGCGCGCAGGCGGCATGCCTCAGTACTGGTTCGACGCGATGGAGTGGCTCAAGACGAAGACGCCGGAGCCCTTTGCATCGCCCGGCTATTACCTTGGGCCCTACGGCAAGACCAACCCGCAGGCGTCGTACACCATCATGAACTGGTGGGACCAGGGCTACTGGATCGTGCAGACCGCGCATCGCGTGCCGGTCAGCAATCCCACGCAGAACAACGCGCCTGAAGCGGCGTCATTCCTGACGGCGACCGATGAGTCCGCCGCCCTCGAGATTCTGGCGCGTCATCGCGCGAAGTACGCGCTCCTCGACTTCGAGCTGCCGTTTCGTGACGGGGCGGATGGTTCGTTGCAGGGACGATTCCAGAATCTCGCCGATTGGGCCGGTATACCCACATCACGCTTCTACTCGCTCTGCTTCTCACGTCGCAACGAGTCGGAAGGGTGGCAGCCGACGTGGATCTATCGCGAGGCGTACTACCAGTCAATGGCCTACCGCCTGATGGTGCTTGGCGGCGGCGCCGTGGATCCAGCCAACAACACCTGGGTCGTGCAGATCCAGGAGCGGACCGACACCAGCGGCCGCCGCTTCTGTGAGGTTGCCAACCGCTGGCAGTACGGAAGAGCCGAGGAGGCAAAGCTCACGGCCAAACAGCGCGGCCCCGGTTTTGAGGCCGTTGGCCTCACGCCGTGGTACCCGGCGTTCGCCGTGCCCGCGATCGCCGGCCTGAAAGTCGCGGCGGAGTTCCGCGACCCGGGTCAGAAGGAAGGGGAGACGCCGATGGTTAGGATATTTGAAGTAGCAAGTAGCAAGTAGCAAGTAGCAAGAAGTAAGAAGCGGCGGACTTGCCGTTAGATTTTCGACCTGATCAGTCCACCCAAGAGGCGGCCGACCTCATCGCCCTGTGTTCTGAGTTCGTTCGCAAGATCGGCAGCCAATAGATTCAATCGAACCGATAGCTCAAGCTGCGTCTGTAATTCGCAGAGTGAGCCATGCGCAATCTGCAGAAAACGGACAAGTTCCTGGTCGGTCGATCGTCGACCTTGGCCCTCCGCTATGTTTGACGGGATTGAGGTAGCGGCTCGACGCATCTGACTCGTGAGCCCGAAGCGCTCTTGGGCGGGAAACTCAGAAGTCATTCGGTAGACAAGTTCTGCGAGTCCCATCGCCTTCTGCCACACGACCAGATCGCGATAGTCCATAGAGGGATTATCGCAAGCTGCGCGAGTCCTTCAAGGCTGAACTCTTGGCTCAGACGGAATTCACAGTCGCCAGCCGCATTATCTGCAGCACGTACGCACATCCTGCAAACTTCGCACTCTGAAACTCTTGCTGCCTGCTACTTGCTACTTGCTACTTGCTACTTGCTACTTACTACTTGCTACTTCTTCCCTTTCGAGAGCGAGCGGTAATACTCTTCGACCAGCGCCTTGAATTCCGCGGGCACTTCCTCGGAGCCGCTGACCAGCGCGCGATCGGTTTCTTCACCGACCTTGCGGCGCAGCGCGTACTCGAAGCGCTTCAAGCCTTCAGACACAAACGTCTGCAGCCGCGCGAGTTCCTGCACGTCCTGGTAGACGCGCTCGGAGTCGAGCTCTTTCAAGCGGCGCATGATCTCGTCGAACTCTTTCGGATCGACGTTCTGCTCGCGCAGCATGTTGCGCAGCTGCTGGCCTTCCTGCAGGTAGCGGCGCGCTTCGCCGCGGAACTGGCGCACGTCATCGGGACCAAAGTAATAGCCGTACGGTCCGCCGGCGCGGCGATCGCCGCCACCGCCCCACCCGCCCTCGCGGAAGTCACCCTGGCTGTCGCCCGAACCGCCCTGGCCGCCCTGCCCCTGGCCTTGCTGCCCGCCTTGCCCCTGCTGGCCCTGGCCTTGGCCTTGGCCTTGGCC
>DATMJU010000769.1:0-13453 GCA_035553795.1 Vicinamibacterales bacterium | reverse complement strand
CGCGACGCCGAACAGGTCGCGGATGTTGATCAGCCCGAGCCCGCGCACTTCCATGTGGTGGCGCGTCAATTCAGGGCAGGCGCCGATGACGATCGATTCGGAGCGGCGGCGCACTTCAACGGTGTCGTCTGCCACCAGGCGATGTCCGCGGACCACCAGGTCGAGCGCGCACTCGCTTTTGCCGATGCCGCTTTCGCCGACGATCAGCACGCCGAGGCCGAGGATGTCGATCAGCACGCCATGGATCACCTCGCGATGCGCAAGGCGATCCTCGAGCACCGCTGTCAGCTTGCCGATCGCCGCCGCCGTTGGCACCGGTGTGCGCAGCACCGGCACGTTGGCGCGCTCCCCTTCGAGCGCGATTTCCGGCACCAGCTCCGCCCCGCCGGTAATCAGCAGGCACGGCAGTTCCTCCTTGAAGCACTTGGTGAGCGCGTCGGTGCGGCTCCTGGAATCCATGTTCTCGAGGAAGCGCACTTCGCTTTCCCCGAACAGCAGGATGCGGCCGGGCTGAAGATATTCGTGAAAGCCTGCCAGGGCGAGGCCGGTCTTCTGAATGTAGGGGCTGGTGATCTTGCGGTGGAGGCCGGCGGCCCCGGCGAGGACCTCAATCGACAGGCCGACCGACTCGGGTCGGGCGTCGAGCAGCCCGCGAACGGTCACGGCCGGAGTCACCTACCTAGAATAGAACTTTTCGCTGGTTCGAAGTCGGGATCTTGAGCTCTTCCCGGTACTTCGCAATCGTGCGCCTGGCCAGCATCAAGCCTTCGCGCTGGAGGATGCTGACGATCTTCGAGTCGCTGAGCGGCTTCTTCGGGTCCTCGCCCTCGATGATCTTCTTGATGCGGTTCTTGATCGTCACCGAGGACACGGCATCGCCATACGAGCTGCTGATGCCGCTGTGGAAGAAGTACTTCATCTCGAACACGCCCTGCGGCGTGTGCATGTACTTGTTCGTCACGACACGGCTGACCGTCGACTCGTGCATGCCGATGTCGTTGGCGACGTCACGCAGCACCAGCGGCCGCAGGTGCTCGATGCCGTGGTCGAGGAAGTCCCGCTGGAAGGTGCAGATGCTGGTGGCGACCTTGTGGATCGTCTTCTGGCGCTGCTCCACCGACTTGATCAGCCACAACGCCGAACGGAACTTATCCTTCACGTAGGCGCGGGTTTCGTCAGTGTTTTCGGCCGCGCCCTTGTCGAGCAAGCGGCGGTAGGTCGGGCTGATGCGCAACTGCGGCAGGCCGTCTTCGTTCAGCACCGCAACATACTGCTCCTCGACCTTGATGATGTAGACGTCGGGGATCACGTACTGCGACGGCTGCGGGTTGAAGCGGCTGCCCGGCTTCGGGTCGAGGTGCTGGATGATCTCGACGTGGGTCTTCAGCTCTTCGATCGTGATGCCCAGCTTGCGCGCCAGCTCCGGCATCTGGTGGTTGTGCAGCAGGCGCAGGTGCTCGCTGACAATCTTGTCGGTCGGCGTGCCTTCGAGGTGCAAATGCTTGATTTGCATCGACAGGCATTCCTGGAGGTCGCGCGCCGCGACGCCGATCGGGTCGAAGCTCTGGATCAGGCGCAGCGCGCCTTCGACCTGCTCGGCCGGCCACGGCCCCATCGACGCGATTTCATCAACCGACGCGACAAGGTAACCGTCGTCGTCGAGGTTGCCGATGATGGCTTCGCCGATCTCACGGACAATGTCGTCGGTGGTTTGCAGCGAGAGCTGCCATTCAAGATGGTCGGTGAGCGATGAGCCCGTCGAGAGCGTGTTCTCGATCGGCGGCAGTTCCTTGACTTCCTGCGGCGCGCGCGCCTTGTAGCCGTCGTCCAGGTAGTCACCGAAGAAATACTCGTAATCCGCGTCGTCCCACGGATCGGTCTTTTCCTTGCTCTTGTCCTCGCCGCCTTCTTTCTCCTGCGGCGTTTGCTCAACGGCGGCCAGCTCTTCGGTCGGCACCTCTTCGAGCAAAGGATTCTCGACGACTTCCTGGTTGAGGAGGTCGGCCAGCTCCAAGGTCGACATCGGCAGGAGTTTGATGGCCTGCTGGAGTGACGGAGTAAGGATCAGCTTCTGTGCGAGCTTCGTTTGAAGCTTCTGCTGGATCGCCATTTGCCTAAACCATCTTAGTCCAGCCGGAAATCAGTCCCGAGGTAAATTCGACGGACTTCCTCGTCCGCCGCAAGCTCGGCCGGTGTCCCGCTTCGGAAAATCGCACCATCGGTGACGATGTAAGTACGGTCCGTGATTTTGAGCGTCTGCAAGACGTTGTGGTCGGTGATCAGGATGCCAATGCCGCGTTCCTTGAGATGCAGGATGATCTTCTGAATCTCCGACACGGCGATGGGATCGATGCCGGCGAACGGCTCGTCGAGCAGCATGAATCGCGGATTCATGACGAGCGCCCGGGTGATCTCCGCGCGGCGCCGTTCGCCACCGGACAGTGTGTAGGCCGCCGACTTGGCGATCGGCGTCAACCCGAGTTCGGCGAGCAGCTCCGTCAACCGCGCCCGGCGATCGCTGGCGCTGAGATCCAGCGTCTCGAGGATCGCCATGATGTTCTGTTCGACGGTAAGGCCCCGAAAGATCGACGGTTCCTGCGGCAGGTAGCCAATGCCCTTCCTGGCGCGGACGTACATCGGATCGTCGGTGACATCGACCTCGTCGAGCGTGACGCGTCCTGAATCCGGCGCGGTCAGTCCCACGGACATGTAGAACGTGGTCGTCTTGCCGGCGCCATTCGGCCCAAGGAGGCCGACGACTTCGCCGGCGTTCACTTCGAGGCTCACGCCGCGAACGACGGTACGGCCACTATAGGATTTGGTGAGTTCGTGCGTGCGGAGCGTGGACGGCATTGGCTAATGCCCCGTCGGAGACGGGGCCAGAATCACTGTCCGGCAGTGCACTTGCCGCCGCCCTTCGTCTGCGTGCGGACTTCGTTGTTGCCGTCGACTTGGACTCTATCGGAGGCCTTCCAGAAGGTCAACGTCTTGCCGCTGGTCTCCTGGCAGTCCGCATCCACCATTTTCACGGGGACACCGGTGACGACGTACTTGTCGTCGGTGGCCGAGTAAACCAGGCGCGTGCCGGTCACCGTGCGGCGATCAACCACCGCCACGACGGCGCCGTTGGCATCAAGGCGTTCGAGGCTGTTCTCGCCCTTGGCGAGCTGCAGCTCCAGCTTGCCCGCGCTCAGGTTGCCCTGGTCGCCATCGAGCTGCGCGGTCGTGGTGTAGGTCGCCGTGCGCGTCTGGTCCGAGTAGGTGAACGTCTCGGCCCTGGCAATCATCGGCTTTGGCTTGGCGGCCGGCTTCTCGGCCGGATCCTTCTTCGCGTCTTCTTGTTTGTCGGCGATCACGAGGTTGGTGATCACCTTGCCGTTCGCCGTGAGGTCGCCCTTTGCTTCATCCAGCACCAGCGTGTTGGCCTGAATCGTCGTCTGCCCTTGCAGCAGCTTGGCCTTGCCGGCATAGTCAGCCTTGCGCGCCGCTTCGTCGTAGATCAACGACTCGGCGATGATGCTGACGGCTTCCTTCTCCGCCAGCAGGCCGGGCCTCCTGGTTTCCGCCGTGCCGGGTGCGGGCTTCTTGGGTGGCAACAACGTGCTGCGCACATTGCCCTTCGCGGTCATGGTGCGAGGGTTCAGCGTGACGTCGATGGTGACGGCATCAATGCTGACGGTATCGCTCACGATATGCGGTTCTGGCGACTTGCCGAGGAGCGCGAGCTTCCCTGCCGCAACTTCATAGCGCGCTTCCGCGCTGGTGGCGTGGAGCGGCCCGTCGGTGAAATCGACGTTCCCGACGAACGTTGCGACTTGCAGGGTGCCGGCGGCGGCATCGAGCCCCGCTTGCAGGTTGCGCGCGCGCACCGTGCGTCCGGCCTGGCCCTTGGCGCCGGGTT
The DNA here is from genome assembly GCA_035553795.1 of Vicinamibacterales bacterium. Classification (GTDB taxonomy): domain Bacteria; phylum Acidobacteriota; class Vicinamibacteria; order Vicinamibacterales; family UBA2999; genus 12-FULL-67-14b. Next base: position 9,552 of record DATMJU010000769.1, on the reverse strand, counting down.
CTCGGTACTCGACGCCCTCGGAGAACGTCATGTCGCGGATGCCCTGCGCGTTGCCCTGCGCCGCGAGCGAGTTCGAACGGATGGTGCGGGCGGCAGCATCCTTCGTTGCGGGCAGAGTCACCACCACGCCGTCTCGAGCCGCGAGATGACGCACGCTGCCGTCGGGTTCGAGGCCAATGTCCATGAAGTCGCCGGCGAGTCGCTGCGTACCTGCCGCGCCCTTCCCCGCCACCTGGATCTCCGCCTTGCCCGCGAGGGTCGCGTTCTGCAGGGTGCGTCCATCGTCCGCGTAATCGAGGTTGATGTCGCGCGCGGTCATCGACTTCAGGGCGCTTGATGGACCGGTGCCGGTGACGCTCGCGCCATTACGCAATTCGACGTAGTCGGGTTCTTCGCGATCGGGAAACAGCCGCACCATCGCGGAATCGGCGTCGATCAACTGCGCATCGCGTTCCATGTGCATCGTCTTCTCGAAGCGCATGTAGCGATCGCGGCGCGCGTAGCCAAAGGTGCCGGATGTAAACGCCATCGGCGCGAGGTTGTCCTTCGCGGCGAACTTGACGTCGGCCTTGTCGAGGATCCACATCACGTCGCGCTGTTCGTCGAAGGTGAACCCGATGCCAGACCCGGACATGCGTCCCTGCGAGAACTGCACTTGCCCGGGGATCCGCACCATGCGTTCGGCTTCGGTGTAGGTGGCCTGCTGGCTGGTGGCGACCAGGCCGTCGTCCGTTTCCATCTTGACGTCGCCGCGAACATCGAAGCTCTTGTTCTCCTTGCCGACGAACGCCTCCTTGCCGGTGACGACGTAGTTCCGGCCGCCGCGATTGTTGACCATGATCTTCACGTCACGCAGCGCCGTCTCGCCGTCCTTGTTGGTGGTCTGGACGCGATACTCGACGCGGAGATCCTGGTCTTTGCCCTTGAGCTGGATGGCGTCGCCGCCCTGGACTTCGATGACGGCGTCCGGCGAGGTGCGCTCGATCTTGGGAGGCGGCGCGGCGACCTCACGCGGCCGGATGGTGTACGCCACCGCACCAATGACGGTCACGGCCACAACAGCCAATGCCGCCCGCGCGTGTCGCTGCCATCTAGCCACGTCTCTGATTGTACCAACCTTCTCACGCCCAAGGGTCGCAGAAGGCTCACACATCCCTCAGATTGGTGCGCAGAGGTCCACGTGTCCCTAAACCGCGATCCCGAGTACCGCGTGCGCGGCGGGCCCGAGGCGCTTGTGGGTATCGGCGGTCATGTTCGAGTGGAAATCGGTGGCAACGCGACCGGTTGGCGGGATGAAAGCGCCTTGCAGCGAACGGCGCGGGCGGTCGGTGCGGTTCGCGCCATGGCTGTGCCAGGTCGACCCGTTGAAGATCACCAGCGATCCCGCCGGCCCGCATGCCAGTTCCTGACCGTCGGCGTCGGCCCGAAGATCCTGCATCGTGTCCAAAGGCGTCTTTCGCCAGCGATGGGTGCCCGCAATGAAGCGAGTCGCGCCGTTGTCCAAGGTAAACGCGTCGATCATCAGGATGAACCCGACCAATGGCCACTCGTCTGCCCCTCGATCGACGTCCACATGCCATTCGCCGGCTTCTGTTCGCGCACGCAGAGTCCGAGCATGGAACGAGCTCAGCCTGAACTGCTCACCGATTGTCTGCCGGCAGGCTTCGAGCAACGGCGGCAGAATGTAGATCGCATCGAAATCGGGACCGCGATTGACGAAGTCGCTCACTCGCGTCGTCGCGGTTCCTTCCTTGATGTCGTCCGGCGCCGCCGTCGCGAGGGCAGTGTCGTAGGATTTGCTCAGCCGCGCCAATACGATGGGCGAGATGACTCGCTCGACGACAACGAAGCCTCGTTCTTCAAGTGCGGACGCCGGATTCACGATTAGCGGAAGTCTTCCAGCCTGAGCTCGACGTACTTGTTGCCCATGTATTCGTTCTCTTCGATCGTGTACGCGATCTCGACGCCATCCTTCTTCGCAGTCAGTGATTCGGCACGCTCGGCGGAATTCCACTGGATGCCCCGCAGGATCTTCCCGTTTTGCTTCATCGTCATCTTCATGTGCCGCTCCTTCAGCAGGCGCGGACCGTCGACGACAGACACACCGCTCGTGTGGAACTTCGGGCGAGGATTACCGGGGCCAAAGGGTGCGAGGCGCGCGAACTCCGACATCACCTGCTCGTTGATGTCTCCCAACGCCAGCGGCCCATCGAGCCACAGGCGTGGACGCAGATCGTCCGGCCCGAGGCAGTTGGCGGCGTGCGCGTTGACGGCGAGGCGGAACTCCTTGATGCGGGACGTTTCGATCTGCAGGCCCGCCGCGGCCTTGTGCCCCCCGAACCGCTTCATCAGCGGGGCGCAGGACTCGAGGCAGCCAAGCATGTCGAATCCGGAAATGCTGCGGCACGAGCCGTGAGCCATGTCGCCGTCGATCGACAGAATGATCGCCGGCCGGTAAAACGCGTCCACGACCTTTGAGGCGACGATGCCGATGACGCCGCGATGCCAGCCCTCACCGGCGACCACAAGGACGGTGTGCGCGCCAACTTCCGGATCGGTCTCGACGATCTTCTTCGCCTTGGCGAGGATGTCCTGGTCTTCGGCCCGGCGCTTGGTGTTCTCCGCCTCGAGCTGCTCGGCGAGCATCTTGGCTTCATCGGCCATGCCCTCATCCGCCGCCAGCAGCAAGCGCGTAGCGATGTCGGGGGTGCTCATGCGTCCGGCCGCGTTGATGCGTGGCGCCACCATGAAGCCGATGTGGTAGCTGTCGATGGTCTTGCCGTTGAGGCCGGCCGCTTCCAGCAGCGCGCGCAGGCCGACCTTGTGCGGCCCCTTGGTCAGCATCTGCAGGCCCAGCTTCGCGATGATGCGGTTCTCGCCGACCAGCGGCACGACGTCCGCGAGCGTGCCGATCGACGCAATCTTCACGAACGCCGGCAGCCAGCTGGATTTCCCCGCCTTCGCGCAAATGGCCTGCACCAGTTTGAGCGCCACGCCCACGCCGGCGAGGTTCTTGTCCGGGTAGCTGCAATCGTGACGCTTCGGATTGACGATCGCGCACGCGTCCGGCAGTTCGGTGTCCGGCTCGTGGTGGTCGGTGATGATCAGGTCGACGCCGAGTTCGCGGGCGCGCCGCGCAGCTTCCGGCGCCCGAATGCCGCAGTCCACCGAGATGATCAACTTGACGCCGTCGGCGTGCAGCCGATCGATCGTATGCGGCTGGAGGCCGTAGCCGTCGGTCAAGCGTTCGGGGATGAAATGCCCGACATCACCGCCCAGCAATTCAATTGCGCGGCGAAGGATGACCGTCGAGGTGATGCCGTCGACGTCGTAGTCGCCGTGCACGGAGACGCGCTCGCGGTTGGCGATCGCGGTCATCAGGCGATCGGCCGCTCGATCGAGATCAATCAGCCTGTACGGATCGTGCAGCTGCTCGAGCGTCGGATCCAGGAAGCGCGAGGCTTCGTCCGGATCGGTCAATCCGCGGATGGCAAGCAGCCGCGCGGTGATCGCCGAAACCTTCAGCTCACGCTCGAGTATCGCCGCCGCCGCTTCGTCGTGCGGCTTGGTGTTCCAGATGGGAGGGACGGGCATTATTCGTCGACAAACCTAAAGGTTTGTCGCCACAAATTTCTTCGTCGCTAGAGGAATCGTCGACACCAAATCACGCATCGATGATGCCGACTGAGCCCATCTTGCGGAACTTGTCGTAGCGCTGATTGAGGCGCGTCTGCACGTCGAGGGCGGAGACCTCGGCGAGCGCGCGCGACAGCGCGATGTCGAGCAACGCCGTGGCCTGCTTCGGATCGGTGTGCGCGCCGCCGACCGGCTCGTTGACGATCTCGTCGATGATGCCCAGGCCCAGCAGATCGGGCGCGGTGATCTTCAGCGCCGTTGCGGCCTCGACCTTCTTGTTCGGATCGCGCCACAGGATCGCCGCGCAGCCTTCCGGCGGGATCACGCTGTAGATCGCGAACTCGTGCATCAGGATGCGATCGCCGACCGCAATGCCAAGGGCGCCGCCGCTGCCGCCTTCGCCGTGCACCAGCACGATCACCGGCACTTCCAGCATCATCATCTCGCGCAGGTTGACGGCGATCGCCTCGGCGACGCCGCGTTCCTCGGACTCAATGCCCGGATACGCCGCGGGCGTGTCCACGAAGCACACGATCGGGCGATTGAACTTCTGCGCCATTTCCATGGTGCGCATTGCCTTGCGGTAGCCGTCTGGCCGCGCGTAGCCGAAGTTGCGGTAGATCTTCTGCTTGGTGTCGCTGCCCTTCTGGTGACCGACGACCAGGATCGGCTGACCCTTGTAGAGCGCGGTGCCCGTGACGATCGCGTGATCGTCGGCGAAGCGGCGGTCGCCGTGCAACTCGACGAAGTCGGTAAACAACCACTCGACATAGTCGAGCGTCGTCGGTCGCGACGGATGCCGCGCCACCTGCACGCGCTGCCAGGGCGTCAGGTTGCGATACAGGTCGCCGCGCATCGCGTTGACGCGGCTTTCGAGGCGGGCGATCTCGCGATCGCGGTCCTCGCTCGGCTCGAGCGTGGCGAGGGCTTCGATCTCCTTCAGCAACTCGCCGATGGGTTCTTCGAATTCGAGAAGGTCAGGCATATATGGGCTTGGGACCTGGGGCTTGGGGCTTGGCGATCACGAATGAATCGTGACCGAACCTATCCCACAGAGCCGCTCAACATCCGATACGAACTGTTCAGAGGTGCGCACGCGAATCGAGTGCGTCACCTCGGCGCGGACGATGACGTGCCGCGAACCGCCGTTGAGCTCCACCTCAACAGCGACCGGGCGATCGCCGCGGTGCTTGGTCATCACTTCCCAAAGCGACTCAATGGTCTCACGCGGACACGTGCCCTTCAACCGGATCCGCACGCCGCGCGACAGGCGCTCCTTCAGGGCCGACAGCAGCATGATGTCGGCGCACTGGAAGCGGGAATTCTCCTCGTCGCGCTCGAACTTGCCGCGAACCAGCAGCAAAGCGCCGTTCTCAATCAGGGACCGGTGCTTGCCAAACATCTCCGGGAACACGACGACTTCGACCGAGCCCTGGTGATCCTCGAGCGTGAACACGCACATCGGATCGCCCTTCTTGGTCTTCAAGCCCCGGAAGCCGCCCACGATGCCGCCGACGTAGACATCCTCGAGCACCAGCCGGCCAGGCGCGCCGTCCGTGCTCTGCGGGATCTCCGTCATCGTCAAATCGCCCACCGTGCGCGCGCCAAACGCGCGCAAGTTCTCGGCGTGACGATCGATTGGGTGTCCACTGAGATAGAGGCCGAGAGCATCCTTCTCGTGCGACAGCAGCTCCATCTCCGTCCACGGCGGTGAATCCGGCAGGCGGATGATGGCCAGGCTGCCGCCCTCGTCGCCGCCGCCGAACAGGTCGGACTGCCCGAGCTCGCGATCGCGCTGGGTGCGGTTGCCGTGCTCGATGGCGCTGTCTACCGCGCCGAACAGCTTCGCGCGGCCGGCTGCCAGGCCGACGCCGGCGGGCACCAGGCTGTCGCAGGCGCCGGACTTCACCAGCGCTTCCAGTACCTTCTTGTTGACGATGCGAAGATCGAGCTCTTCGCAGAGTTGATGCAGCGACGTTACGCTGCCAGTGCGTTGGCGCACCTCGATGATGGCGTTGATGGCGCCTTCGCCCAGTCCCTTGATCGCGGTGAGACCGAACCGCACACCCTCCGGTACTACCGTGAAGTGCAGCATGCTCTGGTTGATGTCCGGCGGCAGCACCGCGATGCCGCGCTCGCGCGATTCGGCGATGTAGACCGCGAGCTTGTCGGTGTTCGCCGCCTCGATGGTCAGCAGCGCCGCGGCGAAGTGCTTCGGATAGTTCGCCTTGAGATACGCGGTCTGGTACGCGAGGAACGCGTAGGCCGTGGAGTGCGACTTGTTGAAGCCGTATCCCGCGAAGAACTCCATCAACTCGAAGATCTTGCTGGCCTTCTTCTCGCTGACGCCCTTGGCCAGCGCGCCGGACATGAAGGCCTCGCGCTGCTTCGCCATGACCTTGGGATCTTTCTTACCCATGGCCTTGCGGAGCACGTCGGACTGGCCCATCGTGAAGCCCGCCAGCACCGACGCCATGCGCATGACCTGTTCCTGGTATGCGATGACGCCATAGGTGTCGGCGAGGATCGGCTCGAGCGACGCCAGCTCGTACTTGACCTCGCTGCGCCCGGCCTTGCGGTTGATGTAATCGTCCACCATGCCGCCCTTGAGCGGGCCCGGCCGGTAGAGCGCGTTCATCGCGATCAGGTCTTCGAGGCGCTGCGGCTTGGCACGGCGCAGAATCTCGCGCATGCCCGAGCTTTCGAACTGGAAGATGCCGTAGGTCTGGCCGTCAACAAACAACTGATACGTCTTCGCATCGTCCAGCGGGACGTTGTCGATGTCGAGGTCGATGCCTTCGGTGCGCTTGATCTCGGAGAGTGCGTCCTGGATCAGCGTGAGCGTGCTGAGACCCAGGAAGTCCATCTTGAGCAGGCCGACGCGTTCGACCTCCTTCATCGCCCACTGGGTCGTGATTTCGTCGCGGTTGCTCTTGTAGAGCGGCGCGTAGTCACTGATCGGCCCGGGCGCAATGACGACGCCCGCGGCGTGCACGCCCGCGTTCCTGGAGACGCCCTCGAGGCGCTTGCCCATCTCGAGCACGTCGTTGACGCGGGAGTCGTTCTTCGCCATGTCCCGCAGCACGGGATTCTCGGCGAGCGCCTTCTCGAGCGTCATGTCGAGCGCCGGCGGGATCTGCTTGGCGATGCGATCGACATCCGCGTACGGCATGTCCATCACGCGGCCGACGTCTCGAATGACGGCCTTGGCCTTCATGGTGCCGAAGGTGATGATCTGCGAGACGTTCTCGCGGCCGTACTTCTCCGTCACGTAGGCGATCACTTCGCCGCGGCGGCGTTCGCAGAAGTCGACGTCGATATCAGGCAGCGACACGCGTTCCGGGTTGAGGAAGCGCTCGAAAATCAGGTCGTAATAGAGCGGGTCCACGTCGGTGATGCGGAGGGCCCAGGCCGCCAGGCTGCCGGCGGCCGAACCGCGGCCCGGGCCGACCGGGATGCCGTGCTCGCGCGCGTAGCGGATGAAATCCCAGACGATCATGAAGTACCCGGGGTACCCCATCTTCTTGATCATCGCGATCTCGTAGGCGAGGCGCTCTTCGTATTGCGCGATCGTGTGACGCAGCTTGCCGTCGGCCTCGAGCTGCCGCAGCCGCTCCAGGCGTTGCGCGAACCCCTGTCGAGTCACGTGCTCGAAGTAGTTGTCGAGCGTGAAGCCTTCGGGCACCGCGAAGTTCGGCAGGTGGTTCTCGCCCGAGGGGATGTGCACGTTGCAGCGCTCGGCGATGAGCATCGTGTTCTGCATCGCCTCCGGGTAGTCGCCGAACACCTCCGCCATCTGCGCGGCGGTCTTCAGGAAGAACTGGTCGCCGTGGTACTTCAGCCGCTGGCTGTCGTTGACGGACTTGCCGGTGCCGATGCACAGCAGGATGTCGTGCGGCTTGTGATCGCCGTGGCGGAGGTAGTGCACGTCGTTGGTCACGACGAGCGGCATGCTGAGATCCTTCGCAATCGGCAGCAGGCCGTTGTTGACGATGCGCTGCTCTTCGATGCCCTGGAACTGCATCTCGAGGAAGAAGTTGCCCTTGCCGAGGATGTCGCGATACTGCGCGGCGGCGGCGAGCGCCTTCTTGGTCTGCTCTTCCCGGATGCCGGTGGCGACCTCGCCCTTCAGGCAGCTGCTGAGGCCGATGAGTCCCTCGGCATGCTGCGCGAGCAACTGCTTGTCGATGCGCGGCTTGTAGTAGAAGCCCTCGGTGTAACCGGACGACACCAGCTTGATGAGGTTCTTGAAGCCCTTTTCGTTCTCGGCAAGGAGGACGAGGTGATTCGCGGTTTCACCGGGCGTGCCGCTCTTGTCCCGCCTGTCGCCCGGCGCGACGTAGACCTCGCAGCCGAGAATGGGATTGATGCCGCGCTTCCTCGCCGCATCGTGAAACACGACGGACGAGAACATGTTGCCGTGCTCGGTGACGGCCAGCGCCGGCATCTTGAGCCGTTCCGCTTCGTCAAGCAGCTCATCGATGCGGCAGGCGCCATCCAGCAGAGAGAACTCTGTGTGGAGGTGCAGGTGAACGAATTCGTTAGCCATGTCTACTAATCGGTGGACCTAGAATCGGTGGCTTACTCCCACTCGATGGTGGACGGGGGCTTCGAAGAAATGTCGTAGACGACGCGATTGAAGCCGCGCACCTCGTTGATGATGCGGCTCGACACGCGCGCCAGCAGTTCGTGCGGCAGCGGCGCCCAGTCGGCGGTCATGAAGTCAGCGGTCTGCACGGCGCGCAGCGACACGACCCACTCGTAGGTGCGGCCATCGCCCATCACGCCCACGCTCTTCACGGGCATGAACACGGCGAACGCCTGGCTGGTGCGGTCGTACCAGCCGGAGGCGCGGAGCTCCTCGATGAAAATCGCATCGGCCCGTCGCAGCAAGTCGGCGTACTCGCGCTTCACCTCGCCGAGGATGCGCACCCCGAGTCCCGGTCCCGGGAACGGATGGCGGAACACCATCTCGCGCGGCAGTCCGACGGCGAGCCCCAGGGCCCGCACTTCGTCCTTGAACAACTCGCGCAGCGGCTCGAGGAGCTTGAGGTGGAGTGTGTCCGGCAATCCGCCAACGTTGTGATGACTCTTGATGGTCATCGCCTTCTTGGTCTTGGCCGCCGCGGACTCGATGACGTCGGGATAAATCGTGCCCTGCGCCAGCCAGCGCGCATTCGGCAGCTTCGCGGATTCTTCCTGGAACACGTGGACGAACTCGCGGCCGATGATCTTGCGCTTCTGCTCGGGATCCGTCACGCCGCTGAGCGCGTTCATGAAGCGCTCCGACGCATCCACGTGCACCAGCTTGATGCCCATGTGCTTCTCGAACGTGTCCACAACCTGCTGCGCTTCATTGAGCCGCAGCAGGCCCGTGTCGACGAACACGCACGTCAGCTGCTCGCCGATCGCCCGGTGAATCAGCGCCGCGGCGACGGATGAATCGACACCGCCCGAGAGGCCGAGGATGACTTCTTCGTTGCCGACCTGGCTGCGGATCTTCGCGATCGCCTCGCCGGCGTAATCCCCCATCTTCCAGTCGGCGCGCGCGCCGCAGATGTCGAGGACGAACCGGCTGAGGATCGCCTGGCCCTGCTTGGTGTGCGTGACTTCAGGATGGAACTGCACCGCGTAGAAGCGCCGTTCGACGTCGGCCATGGCGGCGATCGGGCACGTGTCCGTCGACGCCATCACCGAGAATCCCGGCGGGACCGCGACGACCTTGTCGCCGTGGCTCATCCACACGTTCATCAGCCGCCGGCCGTTGGCATCGCGTTCGTCGGCCAGGCCGTCCAGCAGCACGCCGGCGTCGAGCGGGCGAACCTGCGCGTATCCGAATTCGCGATGGTGGCCTCCTTCCACTCGACCGCCAAGCTGGTGCGCCATCGTCTGCATGCCGTAGCAAATGCCGAGGAC
>DATMJU010000768.1:0-2316 GCA_035553795.1 Vicinamibacterales bacterium | reverse complement strand
AGACCGCCCAGGGATTGCCCATGCCGGTGAAGTTGGCCTTGTGGTTGAGATCGTTGTCGAGCACCTGGACGCGCGCGTTGCCGCGATCGCCGACGTAGACGTTGCCCTGGAAGTCGGTGGCGATGGAGTGCGGCGTATTGAACTGGAGGTTCTGGTTGCCGCGCGTGCCCACCGCCTTCACGAACCGGCCGTTCCTGTCGTACTTCACGACGCGGGCGTCGAAGTAGCCGTCCGACACGAAGATGTTGCCCTGCTGATCGAAGGCGACATCGGTCTGGCGGCCGAATCGATACTTCGCATTGCGACCGTGGAAGCGGCCCTGGCCGGGCATGTTCCCCAGCATCTCGACCGGGTCTTCGCGGCGGCCGATGGTCATCAGCACTTTGCCCTCAGGGCTGAACTTCGTCAGCATGTCCGTGCCTTCATCGACCGTCCAGATGTTGTCCTGCGCGTCGACTCGAACGGAGTGCGCAAAGGCGTGGCTGTAGACGCCGCGTCCAATCTCGCGGATGAACTTGCCGGTCGAGTCGTACTCGAACAGGCGCGTCTCACCGGCGCGATGGAAGATGTAGATATTGCCCTTTGAATTGGTGGCGATGCCCATGTTCTCGCCGGTGTAGATCCCCGGCGAATGCTTGAAGAAATTAGGTACGGCTTCGTGCGGAATGACGGCGACGTTGGTGACGGTGGCCTTGGTCTGTGCGGGCAACCGCGATGCGGTCGCCGCCAGTGCCATGGCCACGATCAGGCCACTGACAATAGGTTTATTCATGAAGTCCCTCCCCGCGGACGCGGGGAGTGTAACTCAATTGAAGATTGGGCGATTCCTTGATTGACGACTGTTGGGTGATTGGCAACTCCGCGATTGCCAAATGATTCGGCGATTGTGTTTCGCCAAATCACTCAGCAATCAAGGAATCGCTAATCACCCAATCGTCAATTTATTGCCCAGGCCATCGGCCTGGGGTGTACGGCACGCCGGCTGCTTCGAGTTGTTGCTCGAACTTCCGGATTTCAGCTTCGAGTCCCCGCAGCTCTTTCACCACGGCCGCCAGGTCTTCATTGGCAATCGCGTAGGCCCGTTGCTGTGTGCCGGTTGGCGCGCCGCTCAGGCCGCGTGCGCCCTGCACGGCGGTGTTGACGCGATCCTGCAAGCTGGTCGGATCGCCGGACTCGAGGCCGCGCAGCGTCTCGTCGCCACGCATGCGCCGCAGCACCGCGAGGACGCGCGTGTCGAAGCGCCGGGCCTCGTCGAGCATCTTCACGTCGGCAGGGGAATCCACGACCGCTCGCTGAATCGCCTGGGTGCGCGTGCGCATCGAATTGGCGGCTTCAAGCGTGCCGGTAAAGGACCGCTGCAAGCGATCGACGTTGGCGTGGTACTCGGTGTTCGCCGTGCGCTGAGCCGGTGTCAGCGTGACGCCCGGATCGGCGGTGACCGTCAACGTCTGGGGTTCACCAAGCGCGACGGTCTGACCGTCAACGCGGCGCGACAAGGCGACGCGATAGGTCCCGGGCGGGACGAAGCTGCCGCCGCCGGTGTTGCCCTGGAAGATCGGCGGGTCTTGATCGCCGCCACCACCGCCGCCGCCGAAGCCACCGCCGCCGGTGGTCGGCGCCGTGCTGCGCAGGTTCCAGACATAGCGGTGAATGCCGCGGCCGCCGGGCACGGTCATGCGCCGCACCACGCGGCCGCTCGAATCGGTGACGGTCATCAACGTCTGCGCGGCTTCCTCATCCGCTTCCGCGGTGAGTTCCGCCTGCGTGGGATAGCGCGGTGACGCGTTCTTGGCCTCCGCGGCACGTGCCTGGTCCTGCCGGCGCTGACGGAGCGAGCGCGGCGCCTCCTTGACCCAGTAGGTGATCAAGGCGCCGAAGTAGCGGTTCTCCGACATCCAGAGGTTCTCGCCCTGCGAGCCGCGCGAGCGGCCCTGCTCCGGCACTTCGACCACCGCCGTCTTGGTGGGGAAGATGTGGCCGTCGCGGTCGAACGTGGTCTGCGACAGCTGGCGCAGCGGCGAGTAGTCGTCGAGGACGTAGAAGCCGCGTCCAAACGTGGCCAGCACCAGGTCGTTCTCGCGCTCCTGGATGGCGAGATCGCGGACCGGAATCGTCGGCAGGTTGCTGCGGAGGCGAATCCACTTCTTGCCGCCGTCAACCGTGAAGTGCAGTCCGTGCTCGGTGCCGACGAACAGCAGGTTCGGATTGACGTGGTCTTCCGCGAACGACAACACCGGCGAGTTGGCCGGCAGGTCGCTCGCGATCGACTCCCACGAGCCGCCGCGATTGGTGCTCTTGTAGATGTACGGCTTGAAG
>DATMJU010000767.1:0-3545 GCA_035553795.1 Vicinamibacterales bacterium | reverse complement strand
GTCCGGCAAAGCCAATCAGCGCCTTCGGCTCCGCGATGTTCAGGTCGCCGAGCATCGCGAAGCTCGCGGTCACGCCGCCGGTCGTGGGATCGGTGAGGATCGAGATGTAGGGCAGCTTGGCCCGATCGAGCCGGGCCAGCGCCGCGGAAATCTTCGCCATCTGCATCAGCGACAGCGCGCCTTCCATCATGCGGGCGCCGCCGGAGCACGACACGATCAGCATCGCGCAGCGCCGCTCGAGCGCCAGCTCGATGCCGCGCACGATCTTCTCGCCGACCACGACGCCCATCGATCCGCCGATGAAGCTGTACTCCATCGACGCGACCACCGCCTCGACACCGTTGATGGTGCCGATGCCGACGATCACCGCGTCCTTCTGGCCGGTGGCCTTCTGCGTGTTCGCCAGCCGCGACTTGTACGGCTTGGTGTCGGTGAACTTCAGCGGATCGTTCGACGTGAGATTCGGCGCGATTTCTTCCCACCGCTCGTCGTCGAACAGGGTCTTGAGGCGGTCAGTGGCACCGAGCCGGAAGTGGTGCGCGCACTTGCCGCAGACGTGGAGATTCTTGACGAGATCCTTGGTGTAGATGACGGTGTCGCATTCCGGACACTTCACCCACAGGCCTTCGGGAACCCGGCTGGTCTTCGACGGCGACGCAATCGGTTTGCGCGCCTTTTTGAACCAAGCCATATGGGTGAAATCGTATCAAAGTCAGAAGAGAGAAGTCAGAAGTACTTCTCGCCTCTCACTTCTCACTTCTCGCTTCTCATTTCCGCGCCACGTAGTAGCGCGTCCCCTTGCCCATTCCCTTGATCTGCTTCACCAGCTCGTCCAGCGCGGCATCGTCGGATTCGGGATCGAATTCGGAGGTTTCGACCACCAGCAGGGGTGTCGACGTGTAGTGAAAGAAGAAGTGCTGGTAGGCCTCGTTCAGTTCGCGAACGTACTCCTCGGCCGGCAGCGGCACCGTGGTGTCGAGACCGCCGGTCTCGAGGTCCGCGGCCGCGCGATCGCGGGCGCGGCGGCGCAGGCGCTCCATTAGCAGCTCGGTGGGCGCCTGCAGATAAACCACGAGATCCGGTGCCGGCACGTCGCGCGATAACAGGTCGAACAGGCGCTGGTAGATGAACAGCTCGTTATCGTCGAGATTCAGGTAGGCGAAGATCTTGTCCTTGTCGAAGACGTAGTCGCAGATGGTGGTCTGCAGGAACAGGTCCGCCTGCCGCTTGCTGGTCAGCTGCCGATGACGGTTGAGCAGGTAGAACAGCTGCGCCTGCAGCGCCGATCCAGGACGGTCGGCGTAGAAGTCCCCGAGAAACGGGTTCTCGGCGTCTTCGAGCACCGTCGTCGCCTCGAGCTTCGCGGCCAGCCGCTCGGCGAGCCGCGTCTTGCCGACCCCGATCGGGCCTTCGATGGCGAGATAGTGAAAGGCCACTCCGCCGCCGAGTATAGTTTGTAGCGTGACGATCGAGAAGATCGAGCTGTTCCTGTGCCGCCTTCCCCTGGTGCATTTCTTCGAAACAAGCTTCGGGCGTTCGTACGACAGAACGTTCGTGCTGATCCGCGTGGAAGGCGAGGTCGGCGGGTCGCGCTACGAGGGGTGGGGCGAGTCCGTCGCTGAAGCGAACCCCTATTACAGCAGCGAGACCACCGAGACGGTCTGGCACATCATCGCCGGCTTCATTGCGCCGCTGATCATCGGCGCGCGTTTCGAGCATCCGCGCGAGGTGTACACGGCATTGAAGCGGATCCGCGGCCACAACATGGCCAAGGCCGGCGTCGAGATGGCCATCTGGGATCTCTACGCGCGGGCGCTCGGGCAGCCGCTGTCGAAGGTCCTTGGCGGCACGCGCGATCGGATCGCCTCCGGCGTCTCGATCGGCATCCAGGATTCGCTCGACCAGCTGATGGGCAAGATCGAGAAGGAGCTCGCGGCCGGCTACCAGCGCATCAAGATCAAGATCAAGCCGGGGTGGGACATCGACGCCGTCGAGCGCATCCGCAAGACGTTCGGCCAGATTCCCCTGCAAGTGGACGCCAACGCGGCCTATTCACTCGATGATGCGGCGCTGCTCGCCCGGCTGGATCCGTACGACCTGCTGCTCATCGAACAGCCGCTCGACTATGACGATGTGATGGATCATGCGGTGCTGCAGCGGCAGATCTCGACGCCGGTCTGCCTCGACGAATCGATCCACACCGTGCGCATTGCGCGCGACGCCATCGACGCGAAGGCCTGCAAGATCATCAACATCAAGCCAGGGCGCGTGGGCGGCCACCGGGCGTCGATCGAGCTGCACGACTTGTGCGCCGCCAATGGCATCCCGGTCTGGCACGGGGGCATGCTCGAGAGCGGCATCGGCCGCGCGCACAACATTCACCTCGCCAGCCTGCCGAACTTCACGCTGCCAGGCGACATCGCCGCGAGCAAACGCTATTACCAGCCCGACCTTATCGAGCCGGCGATCGACATCGCCTCCGACGGCACCATTGCCGTGCCGCAAGGACCGGGAATCGGTGTCAATATCGTGCGAGAACGGATTGAGAAGGCAACGCTTCGTCATGTGAGTCTATGAATCTGAGCTTTCTGCGGCCCCTGGTGGCCCTGAGCCTTGTGTGCGTGAGTTGCGCTGCGCCATCTGCGCCCATTCAGGCGCCGGTGCCGCCGGCCGCCGTCTTCGAACAGAAGATGAAGTGGATTCTGCAGCTCGAAGACGAGCGGCGCCTGTCAGGCAATGGCGGCGACCTCGTTGCGCTGCTGAGCGACGCTGAAGCGCGGATCCGCCGTCGCGCCGCCCTCGCGATCGGGCGCGTGCGCCTCCCGGAGGGCATTGCCGGCCTCACCACGCTGCTGCAGTCGGATACCGATCTCGAAGTCCGCCAGATGGCGGCGTTCGCGCTGGGGCTGATTGGCGACGCGGCAGCGGCGCCGGCGCTGCTGACGGCGCTCAACGATGCCGATCCGATGATCCAGGGCCGCGCGGCCGAGGCGCTCGGCTTGATCGCGCACAAGGCGGCGGCCCAGCCCATCACCAACATGGTTTACGCGCACGTGAACGCCGGCGTGCTGAACGGCATCAACCCTGACGACATGGGCCATCCGAAGGCGGCGCCCGTGGAAGCTGTCCGTCTTGGGGCCTACGCGCTCGTGCGGCTCGGTTCGTACGATGGGCTCGCATCGGCGCTGCTTGATCCCTCAGGCAGGCCACGCAGCCGATGGTGGCCTGTCGCGTTCGCATTTCAGCGCGTCAACGATCCACGCGCCGCGGGCGTGCTGCTCGACCTGTTCAGCGGAGAGGGGCAGTTGACGCGGGCGTTCGCCGCCCGCGGGCTGGGCGCATCGAAGGAGCAGCGCGCGGCCACGCCGCTCCTCACCGCGATCGAGGACGCATCGCAACCGCTTGCGGTGCGCATCCAGTCGGTGCGGGCGCTGGCGGCGCTCGGTGATTCGCGCGGCGGCCCGGCGATGCGGCGGCTGATCGCCGCACCGAAGGTCGACCAGAACCTGCAGCTCGAAGCCATTTCCGCGCTCGCGCAGTTCAAG
>DATMJU010000766.1:0-3550 GCA_035553795.1 Vicinamibacterales bacterium | reverse complement strand
CTGCGCATTGAGCTCCGCAACCGGACCGCTCGCGCCCCGCTGGGCAAACGCCGGCGCTGCGCTGGTCAATGCCACGGCCAACAGGCCATGGAGGAGGCACGTTCGAAAGTGGCGGCGAATCACGATTGGATATCGTCGCACGCCTTGAGGCCGAACGGGCTAGCGCTGGCAGGCAGGGCAATAGAAGGTCGAGCGGCCCGCCTGCCAGAGGCGCTTGATGGTGCCGCCGCACCCTGGGCGGAGGCAGTCCTCACCGTCGCGTTCGTACACGCGGAACCGCGCCGAACGGTACGGCGATTCCCGGCGCCTGATGGCCGCGGTGAGCACGGCTTTGATCGATTTGGCGAGCTGCACCGCATCAGCCTTCGGCGCGCCTGACGCCGTGGCGATGGATGACGCCTTCCTCAGCGGCGAGATCCGCGCGTGGTGGAGGGCCTCACTCGCGTAGATGTTGCCGAGACCGGCAACGGTGCGCTGGTCAAGCAGGACCACCTTGAGGGAAACGCGCTTACCCTGACACGCGCGCGCCAGCGCAACGCCGTCAAAGCCTTTCGACAGCGGCTCGGGCCCCATCTTGCGCAGCGCTGGATACTCGGCGAGCTGTCCGCGCCCCGCGAGATCCATGAAACCAAACCGCCGCGGGTCGTTGAACAGCACCGACTGGCCCGACGACATCATGAACACCACGTGATCGTGCGGATCGGCTTCACGCGACCGGTCGCCGATGCCGGCGACGTGAAACCAGCCCGACATGCCGAGATGCATGACCAGGGTTTCTCCTGACGAGAGTTCGATCACCAGGTACTTGCCGCGGCGCGACACCGCCGTGACGGTCTTGCCGCGCAGTCGTTCGATGAACTGGGGCGGAAACGGGATGCGAAGATTCGGGCGATTGATGATCACGCGGCGGAAGCGCGAGCCGAGCATGGCCGGCTCGAGCATCTGCCTCACGGTTTCAACTTCAGGAAGCTCCGGCACCTCTCCCTTGTACTACGGCGCGATTCAGTTCGCCGAGGCCATCGTCTGGGCGAAGGGATTCTCGTCCGCGGTGGGCCCGTAGACGGACGGCAGCGGCACGTCATGCATCCGCAGATAGACCAGCAGTTGTCCGCGGTGGTGATACCAGTGGTTGAGCATGATGGTGCGGACCACGGCGACTCGCGGCATGGCGACGATCTCCTTGCCGCCGGCCATCATGCGCCACGTCTCCATCATTTGCTGGTCGGTCATGCCGCCGAGGGCCGCGCGAGCTCTCGCCAGGCTGCCAGCCAGCGCCGGAATCAGTTCGGCAGCGGTCGCCACCTCCGGCTGCGGGAACGCCGGCACCTCAGGCATCGTCTGGGCCGCCATGTCGGCAACGTTGCCCGGGATCGTGGCGACGTGCAGCGCAAGTTGTCCCAGCGACATCGACCGGGCGTGCGGACGCCACGACAACTGCGCCTGGGGCACGCGCTCGAGCACACGCCGGGTACTAATCGCTTCCTGCTCCATCTCCGCGAGAAACACGTCAATCATCTTCATGTCACGTTCTCCTTATGGTCTTGCAGACTCGGCCTGCTGTTTGACGCGGGCGTGGATCGCCCGCCAGCCCGGTGGCATGTCGTCCCTGAACTGATCGGGCACGGGGCCGACCAGCGTGTGCCGGAACGAGATCAAGGTGCCGCCGTCAACCTCCGACAGGCGATACATCAAGTTGCTGTTGGTTGCCGTCGACAGAAAGAGCGGTCCCCAGATTTCGAGCAGTGTCGGCCGCTTGATGCTCTGGACGAAGCCCCAGAGGTGGCCGTTGTCGCCGCCGAGTTCGCGGTACCACCGTCCACCGGGTTTGGTCTCGAGGACCATTGGCAGCGGTTTACCGTCCGGCGTTTCGTTCTGGCGTCCAAGTTGCGTGACCAGTGACGCGAAGGTCGCGTCAATCGACGCCTTCACGTGAATCTCTTCGGTGATGATGAACGTCGGCTGATCGAGTGTTGGTGCCGTCGTGATGCTCATTTCTTTGCCTCCGCGTGCGCCTTGATGCGCCGCAATTGTCCGCGCCAGTACTGTTCGAACATGCTGCTCCACTCGTGAATGGCGCGCAGCGTGTCGGCATTGGTCCGGTACATGGTGTTCCTTCCATCGCGCCGCGCCGTCACCAGGCCGACGTCACGAAGCACCTGCAAATGCTTCGACACGGACGGCTGGTTCAGCTCGAGGGCGGCCGCAATCTCCGAAACCGATCGCTCGTCCGCCGCGATGAACTCGAGAATGTGCCTCCTGCGAGGTTCAGCGATGGCGTTGAACGGATCGGACGTGGTTGAAGCGCGGGCCACGCCAGGAGTTATACATTCCGATATGGGAATATGTCAAGGCCGCCAACACGACGGGGCAACACTTGGGTTTTGGGGCTAGGTCACGGCGGCGCGCACGCCGAAGCGCGCCTCTCGCCACTCGCCCGTCGTCATCACCTGCAGGAGACGATCGACGGCGTCCCAGACGTCAACGAATCGCGTGTAGAGCGGCGTGAACCCGAAGCGAAGGATGTCCGGCGCGCGGAAGTCGCCGATCACTCCGCGCGCGATCAGCGCCTGCATGATCGCGTAGCCGTCGGCGGCATGCGCAAACGACACCTGCGAGCCTCGCTGGGAAGCAACGCGTGGTGTGACCAGTGTGAAACCCTGGCCTGCGAGACGCTCTTCGACAAGATCGATGAAGCGTCCGGTCAGGGCAGTCGACTTCTCGCGGATCGCGTCCATGCGCGCCGACGCCAGCGTATCCACGCCGCACTCGAGCGCGGCCATCGCCAGCACGGGCGGTGTGCCGCAGATGAAGCGCTGGATGCCCGCTGCAGGCTGATAGTGCGGCTCGAACGCGAACGGCTGCGCGTGTCCGAGCCATCCTGACAGCGGCGGCCGCCAGTTCTCGCGATCCATGCGCGCGGTCAGGCGCGGATGCGCCCAGATGAACGCCGGGGAGCCCGGGCCGCCATTGAGGTACTTGTAGCCACACCCGATCGCGAAATCCGCGTCGGCCGCGTGGAGATCGACGGGCACCGCCCCGGCGGAATGTGCGAGGTCCCACACGACGATGGCGCCGGCGTCATGCGCGGCGCGGGTCAGCTCGCGCATCTCGTGCATCCGTCCGGTCCGGTAGTTGACATGCGTCAACATCAGGATCGCCGCGCGGTCGTCGAGGTGCGTGAGGATCTCGTCTTCCTCGACCAGGATCAGCGATTTCCCGCGTTCGCGCGCAAACGTGTCGGCGATGTAGAGGTCGGTTGGAAAGTTCGTGCGCTCCGAGATGATATTCGGCCGGTCGGGTCCGGCCCATGCCGCCGCGCTCAGCGCCTTGAACAGATTGATCGATGTCGAATCCGCGGCGATAACCTCACCGGCGGACGCGCCAATCAGTCCGCCGATCTTGTCGCCGATGCGCTGCGACAAGGTGATCCACCCGGCGGTGTTCCAGCTCCGGATCAAGCCACCGCCCCACTCGATATTCACCACGTCGGCGAGCCGGTCGATCGCCGCGCGAGGCAGGACGCCGAGCGAATTGCCATCCAGGTAGATGA
>DATMJU010000765.1:0-4839 GCA_035553795.1 Vicinamibacterales bacterium | reverse complement strand
GTGCCCGAGGCACGCGAGCTGTTCGAGCAGTTCCACGCGATGATCACGTCGAACCCGGACACGCCGGCCAGCACCGACAGCTTGCCGAGATCGGCAGGCGGCGTGTCCGGGTTCGACGTGATCATCGCGTGGAACTGCTCGAACAGCTCGCGTGCCTCGGGCACCGTCTTGCCCTTGAGCGCGTCGGTCATCAGCGACGCGGATGCCTTCGAGATCGCGCAGCCCGATCCCTGGAACGCGACGTCCTTGATGACGTCACCATCCAGCGTCAGGAACAGCGTCAGGCGATCGCCGCACAGCGGGTTGAAGCCTTCCTGCTTCGCCGTCGCGTCGGTGATGACGCGAAAGTTGTGCGGGCGGCGATTGTGATCGAGGATGACCTCCTGATAGAGATCGCTCAGCTCACTCACCAAACACCTCTTTGACCTTGCGCAGGCCGCGGACCAGCGCGTCGATGTCTTCGCGCGTGTTGTAGATCGCCAGCGACGCGCGGATCGTGGCCGGGATGCAGAACTTGTCCATCACCGGCTGGGCGCAATGCTGGCCGGTGCGGACCGCGATGCCCTGCTTGTCGAGGATCGTCCCGGCATCATGCGGATGGATGCCTTCGATCAGGAACGACAGCACGCCGGTCTTGTGGCGCGCTTCGCCAATGATGCGGACGCCGGCAATCTCGCGCACCGCCTGCGTCGCATAGTCGAGCACATCGTCTTCGTGGGCCAGCGCCGCCTGGCGATCGAGCGACATCACGTAGTCGATCGCCGCGCCGAAGCCGGCCACGCCGGCCATGTTCGGCGTGCCCGCTTCGAACTTGTAGGGAATCTGGTTGTAGAGCGTCTTCTCGAACGTGACGCTGGCAATCATGTCGCCGCCGCCCTGGTACGGCGGCATCGCCTCGAGCAACTCGCGGCGCCCGTAGAGCACGCCGGTGCCGGTCGGGCCGAACATCTTGTGGCTCGACAGCACGTAGAAGTCGCAATCCAGATCCTGCACGTCGATCGGCAGGTGCGGCGCGGCCTGCGCGCCGTCGATCAGCACCACCGCGCCGGCGGCGTGCGCCTGCGCGATCATCGACTTGATCGGGTTGATCGTGCCGAGCGCGTTGGACACGTGGCCGACCGCGACGATCTTCGTGCGCGGGGTCAGGAGCGTCGCGTAGGCGTCCTGGTCGAGCTCGCCGGCGTCGTTGATCGGCACGACCTTGATCGACGCCCCCGTCTGCTCGGCAAGCATCTGCCACGGCACGATGTTCGAGTGATGCTCGAGCCACGACAGCACGATCTCGTCGCCGGGCCTGAGCACCGAGCGGCCGTAGCTGCTGGCCACGAGGTTGATGCCGTCGGTCGTGCCCTTGGTCAGCACGATGGTGTGCGGGTCGGCCGCGTTGAGGAACGCCGCCGCCTTCACGCGCGCCCCCTCGTACAGCGCCGTCGCCCGCTCGCTCAGCAGGTGCGTCGCGCGATGGATGTTCGCGTTGGCGTGACGGTAATAGTCGTCGGTCGCCGTGATCACCGCCAGCGGCTTCTGGCTGGTGTTGGCGCTGTCGAGGTACACCAGCGGCTTGCCGTGAACGATCTCGCCCAGGATCGGGAAGTCGGCTCGAACCCTGGCGGCATCGAACCCGATTGCCTGGCTGCCCGGCGGCCTGACGGCTGTGGTGCTCACGCCTTCAGCTCCACGTCGCGCCCGAGCGCGGCGAAGAAGTTGCGTTCGATCTGCTCGCGCAGCGCCGGGATCTTCAGGCCTTCCATGACCTCGCCGGCAAACGCATGCAGCAGCATGTCGCGCGCCTCGACGCGATTGAGGCCGCGCGCCTGCAGGTAGAACATCGCCTCCTCGTCCAGCTGCCCCACCGCCGCGCCGTGCGTGCACTTCACGTCGTCCGCGAAAATCTCGAGCTGTGGATTCGAGTTGATCGTCGCGTCATCCGAGAGCAGCAACGCGCGGTTGGTCTGCTTCGCGTCGGTCTTCTGCGCGTCGAGGCGGACGATGATGCGGCCGTTGAAGACCGCCTTGGCCTTGCCGGCGAGGATGCCCTTGTAGACCTCGTGGCTGGTGCAATGCGGCATCGCGTGGTCGAGCGAGGTGTGCGTATCCATCAACCGCTCGCCGTCGGCGAGGTAGACGCCGTTCATCGTGCAGTCGGCGCCTTCGCCCTTGAGCGCGATGCCGATGTCGTGGCGCTGGATTCGCGCGCCGGTCGAAAACGCGTGCGACGCAAACACACCCTTCGCCGAGACGTGGGCCTGGATGTTCGCGATGTGGTACGCCCGATCCGACTCGCGCTGGTCGGTGTAGTACTCCACGATGGCGCCCTCGCCCACCACCACTTCAACCACCGCGTTGTTGAAATAGACGTCGTCTGCGGCGCCGATGTAGGTCTGCGCGATGCGCACCTGGCTGTTCGCGCCGGCCACCACGAGGACGCGTGGATGCGCGGCCACGGCCGTGCCGTCTCCGCCGGTCACCGTCACGATGTGAATCGGCGTCTCGACGGCCGCGCCTGCGGCGATGAAGATCGCCACGCCGTCATCCAGGTTCGCGGTGTTGAGGGCCGCGAAGGGATGACTGTCGATGTTGAACACCCTGCCGAGATGCTGCTCGAGACCATCCGTGCCGTCGCGGGCACCGTCACGCAGGCCGGCAATGCGAATGCCCTTCGGCAGCGTGCTGAGGTCCGACAGGCCGGCCGCGAACTGCCCGTTGACGATCGCCAGGCGGAGCGAACCCGCCACGCTCACGCCGGCAACCAGCGACGCCGCCTGCGCGAACGAGCCTTGGGCGGGCGCGAACCTGGTCTCGGCAATCGGCGTGATGTTCGTAAATCGCCAGTCTTCCTGCCGGGTCGTCGGGTAACCCGTTTCCGCAAACCGCTTCGCCGCCAGATCGCGGCGTTCCTTCACCCACGCGGGCGGTGCCTGCACCATCGCTTCCATTACTTTCGCGCTCCCGCCTCGACCTGCCCCGCGTAGCCCTTTTCCTCGAGCTCGAGCGCCAGCTCCCGGCCGCCCGAACGCACGATCTTGCCGTCGCTCAGCACGTGCACGAAGTCCGGCACGATGTAATTCAACAGGCGCTGGTAGTGGGTGACGACGATGAAGGAGCGGTCGGGACTGCGCATCGCGTTGACGCCTTCGGAGACGACGCGCAACGCGTCGATATCCAGGCCCGAGTCGGTTTCATCAAGCAGCGCGAGCTTCGGCTCGAGCACCGCCATGTGGAAGATCTCGTTGCGCTTCTTCTCGCCGCCGGAGAAGCCCTCGTTGACCGACCGCTGCAACAGCGAGTCGTCGACGTGAAGGAGCTTGAGCTTTTCCTTCACCAGCTTCATGAAGTCCATGGCGTCGAGCTCGTCGAGGCCGGCCTGCTTGCGCTTCGCGTTGAGCGCCGCCTTCAGGAAGTAGGCGTTGTTGACGCCGGGAATCTCCACCGGGTACTGGAACGCCATGAACACGCCTTCGCGGGCGCGCTCGTCCGGATCCATGTCGAGCAGGTCCTGGCCGTTGTAGAGGACCTCGCCCTCGGTGACTTCGTAACCGGGATGGCCCGACAGGGCGCGGGCGAACGTGCTCTTGCCGGATCCGTTGGGGCCCATGATGGCGTGCACTTCACCGGGCTTCACCGTCAGGTTGATGCCCTTGAGGATTTCCTTGTCTTCGACGCGAACCTTGAGATTCCTGACCTCTAGCAACATGTCCTAACCCACTGATCCTTCCAGAGAAATACCGAGCAGCTTTTGCGCTTCGACGGCGAACTCCATCGGCAACTCGCGAAACACTTCCTTGCAGAAGCCGCTGACGATCATGTTGATCGCGTCTTCCTTGGAGATGCCGCGCGACTCGCAGTAGAAAATCTGGTCTTCGCCGATCTTCGACGTCGACGCTTCGTGCTCCACCTTGGCGGTGGTGTTCTTGATTTCGAGATACGGGAACGTGTGCGCGCCGCAGCGGTCGCCGATCAGCAGCGAGTCGCACTGCGAATAGTTGCGCGCGTTGCTGGCGTTCTTGCCGATCTTCACCGCGCCGCGATACGTGTTCTGGCCGCGGCCGGCCGAGATGCCCTTCGAGACGATCGTGCTGCGGGTGTTCTTCCCGAGGTGGATCATCTTGGTGCCGGTGTCGGCCTGCTGGAAGTTGTTGGTGACGGCGACCGAGTAGAACTCGCCGACCGAGTCGTGCCCCTGCAGGATGCAGCTCGGGTACTTCCAGGTCACCGCGGAGCCGGTCTCGACCTGCGTCCAGGTGATCTTCGAGCGATCGCCCTTGCAGATGCCGCGCTTGGTGACGAAGTTGTAGATGCCGCCCTTGCCGTTCTTGTCGCCGGGGTACCAGTTCTGGACGGTTGAATACTTGATCGTCGCATCCGTGTGGGCGACGAGCTCGACGACCGCCGCATGCAACTGGTTCTCATCGCGCTTCGGGGCCGTGCAGCCTTCGAGGTAGCTGACCGTCGCGCCCTCGTCCGCGATGATGAGCGTGCGCTCGAACTGGCCGGTGTTCTGCGCATTGATCCGGAAGTAGGTCGACAGCTCCATCGGGCATTTCACGCCCTTCGGCACGAACACGAAAGAGCCATCGGTGAACACGGCGGAGTTGAGCGTGGCGTAGAAATTGTCGCTCTGCGGCACGACCGAGCCGAGATATTTCCGCACGAGCTCGGGATGCTCGCGGATGGCTTCGGAGATCGAGCAGAAGATGACGCCGGCCTTGGCGAGCTCGTCCTTGAAGGTGGTCGCGACCGACACGCTGTCGAACACGGCATCGATGGCGATGCGGTTCTTCGGCTCGACGCCCGCGAGGATCTCCTGTTCCTTCAGCGGGATGCCGAGCTTCTTGTAGG
>DATMJU010000764.1:0-2119 GCA_035553795.1 Vicinamibacterales bacterium | reverse complement strand
GTCGAGGCCATGCGGGTGCTCAACGGCGAGCCGCTGGACGCCCTGGTCAGCGATATCGCGATGCCCGGGCAGGATGGCTACACGCTGATCGCCATGCTCAAGGAGCGGCTCGGCGCGAACATGCCGGATGCGACCGTGGCGCTGACCGCGTTTGCCAGCCGCGCGGACCGGGATCGCGCACTGGCCGCAGGATTCCGCGCACACTTGGCCAAACCCGTGAATCCCGACGTATTGCTGCAGACGCTCGAAGATCTGCTCGCCGGCAGCCAGGCGCGGACGCCGTGACGCCCGCGGACAGGCTCTCAGCAGAATGATCGATGGCTGAGTTTGATTCCTTGGCGCAGCCGTCCGATAATCAATCACCATCACCCATTCCAAAGCTACTGTCCCCCCTGGCGCGATCGATGAGTCGCGTCTTCGAGATGTGCGCATGATTACGACTGGATTCGCAGAAGCGGTCGCCGATCGCATGGCCGCCGAGCACGCGCTGCTCGCGGCACGCTGGTTCGCTCGGCTTCGCGATCTGCTGCCGGTCGACGCCAACGAGGTGTTCCCGAGCGACAGCCTGCTCGATCACATCCCGTCGCTGATCGTTGACATCAGCGCCTACTTGAAGGCGCCGGAAGACGAAGCGATCGCCGCCAATACGCTCGTCGTCGAAAAGGCGCGCGAGCTCGGCACGTTGCGGCATCAACAGCGCGCGTCGCTGCACCAGGTGTTGCGCGAGTATCAACTGCTCGGCGGTATCCTGCTGCGCTTCGTCGAGGATGAGTCGATTCGCCTGATGCTCACACCGCCGCCGGCCGAATGCATTGCGGTGGTGTCGCGCCTGCATCACGCGGTCGGCGTGCTGCTGCAGGAAACCGTCGAGACGTTCGTCGGGCTGTACACGGAAACGATCACCGATCAGGCCGAACGGCTGCGACAGTTCACACGCATGGCAACGCACGAGTGGCGCCAGCCGCTCGCGCCGATCTCGACGGCCGTGTCGTTGCTGCGGCTGCCCGGACTCCAGGAAGTGCAGCGCGCGCAGACCGTGGAACTCATTGCGCGCAATGTGAAGAGCCTGGTCGACATGACCTACAAGCTCGAACGTCTCGCCCGGATCGACGGCGACGTCGACAACGCCAGCCTCCAGGAGGTGTCGCTCACAGCCGTCGCCGCCGAAGCCGCCCGCCAGTTGCGCGAGATGGCGGATGCTCGGGGCGTGGCGATCAACATCGCCGAGGACATGCCGACACTGGTCGTCGATGTCGGCCGGCTCGAACTGGCGCTGGTGAACCTGCTGTCGAACGCCATTAAGTACTGCGATTCCTCAAAGCCCTCGTGCGCCGTCGACGTCACCGGACGCGTGCTCGAAGACGGCCGCGTCGAGCTCTGCATCCGCGACAACGGCATCGGCATCCCCAAACAGAAGATCTCGCAGATCTTCCGGCGTTTCACGCGCGCGCACACCGACAACCCGGAGCACGATGCGGTCACCGGCGTGGGATTGGGACTGGCGATTGTCGACGATTGCGTCAAGGCGATGGACGGCACGATCACCGTCGAGTCCACCGAAGGCGTCGGCACGATGTTCTGCGTCACGCTACCCGCGGGTCCCAAAGTGCAGAACGGCAGCCCGTCGAACGAGCCGTCGGCCGCCAAGGCTGACTGAATCTTCGCGCGTTGTTTCAAACATCTTTTGCCGTTGCTTTCACTGGGTAGCCACGGCTATCGTGGCCGCCTATGTCTTACATCCGAACCGCTCTGCTCGCAGCCGCCGTCGTCGTGTTCCTGCCCTTCACTGCCCAGGCCCAGCTCGCCAGCAGTGACGCGGCCGCATTCATCGGCACGTGGGAACTTGGGCTCGATACGCCCCAGGGTCCGATGGCCATGAACCTCTCGCTCAAGGATGTTGACGGCAAGGTCGCCGCGGAAATCAGCGCGCCGCCCATGCTGCCGGACGTTCAGAAGATCTCCGACGTCTCCAAGGACGGGACGGGCGTGTTGCTGAAGTACATGCTCGAAGCCCAGGGGATGCAGATCCCGACGAAGATCCTGCTGGCGCCAGCCGGCGATGGCAAGTGGACCGCCAACTTTGACTTCATGGACGGCCAGTTCACGGTGCAGGGAACGG
>DATMJU010000763.1:0-4665 GCA_035553795.1 Vicinamibacterales bacterium | reverse complement strand
GTCTTGATCCTCGCCAACGCCACCCTTGAAGTCGCCGAGGCGTGCAGCGGCATTCGTTCGCTGGTCTCGCTCTTCACGCTCGGCATCGTGTTCGGCTACTTCGTGGACAACCGCCCGTGGGTCCGTGCGGTCATTGCGCTGTCAGCGATCCCGGTCGCCATCCTGGCCAACGGCCTGCGCGTCGCCAGCGCCGGCGTCGCCGCTCACAACTTCGGCACCGCCGGCGTCGAAGGACTGTTTCACGAATTCTCTGGATGGGTGGTCTTCGTGGTCGCGTTCCTGATGATGTTTGGATTGCAGCGGCTGCTCCAGCGCGTGCTACCGCCGCCGGCGCCGGCCCGAATTACTGCGCCACAAGGAGCGTCCGCATGACCCGTCTTCTGGTTGGTCCCGGTGGCAGCACGCTCACGCGCGCAATCGTGTTGTGCCTGATGCTTGGCGCCACGACGGTGTTCCTCGCCAATGCGCGGCGAACGGAAACGCCGGCGGTACGAACGACCTTTGATTCGTTCCCCATGACCCTGGATACCTGGCGGGCGACGGTCGATCCGCCCATGGAAGAAGACATCCTCAAAGTCCTTGGCGTCGACGACTATCTCTCACGCATCTACTGGCGGCCCGACGGCGCCGCGGTGGGGCTCTACATCGGTTACTATGGCAGCCAGCGCCAGGGCGACACGATTCATTCGCCGCTCAACTGCCTGCCGGGCGCGGGCTGGGAAGCGGTGCACGAAGGCCGTCTCCAGATCAACGACATCGATCCCTCCGGCCGCGACATCATCGTCAATCGCTACATCGTGCAAAAGGGTCTCGAGCGTCAGCTGGTGCTCTATTGGTACCAGAGCCACGGGCGCGTCACGGCCAGCGAGTACTCGAGCAAGATGTACTTGATTCACGATGCCATTCGCCTGAATCGCACCGACGGCTCGATGGTGCGCGTGATCGCGCCGATCCTGCCTGGCGACGATGGCGCAAGCGCGGAGAAGCTCGCCGAGTCATTCGTGCGCCTGCTCTTCCCCGCGCTCCCGTCGTACCTTCCGAACTGATTTCCCGCTCTTCGCAATCTTCTTCGCGCGCTCGCAATCGAGTGCGCGAAGTGTGTGCGCGATCTATTCCACTGTTGACGCAATGATCTCTTCACATAGCGAATGCATGTCGCCTTTTGTCTGCGTCACAGAGGTTTCCTGTGAGTCGCGTTGTGCGCGACTAATGTCAGGCCCACAGATGACATCCCGCTATCTGCGCATCCTGCAACTACTTATGGCTCTTCGATTTGCAGACTCCGTCAATACGGTGACAGTTGCGCAATTGGCAGCCACATTGCTCAAGGAGAGTGCGTGAGCCACGCATCAATGTCGTGGCCACTGAGGCAAAGAGAAACGGTTTAGAGGGAGGACACGGATGTTGACACGATTGAAACAGTTGGGCGTCGCCGCACTCGCGGCGGTCCTGATGACGGGTACCGCGCAGGCGGCCACGGTCATCGACTTCAATACCGGCTTGGCCGGTGAAGGCGGAACCATCAGCTGGGACGGCACGAACCTCATCGGATCGAACATTCCGATTGGTGCCGCGTTCATAACGGGCGCACCCACGAACAACGGCGTCTACGTCGTGTCGGGAACGGCGTCGGGCCAGGGCGGTAGCAACTTCGGCAGCTTGAATTTCAACACCAGCCCTGACAACAACTTCATTACCATCTCGGGCTGCATTGCCAGCCTCTCCGTGGGCATCGATGCCAACGGCAACTGTGAGCCGGTCGCACTGATGGACGGCACATTCACCGCCTTCAACGGCGCCAACAGCGTGAACGGGCTCGACGACGCGTTTGGCCCGGACGTGAAGAACGTTCAGCTGCTGAACGCCATCAATTTCCCGACGGATCTGCCGTGGGAATTCTTCGGCTTCTCGCTGACGACCTCGAACCTCCAGCCCAACGGCCAGCCCGGCATGGTCATCAGCACGGATATCCGCAACACGGCCGTTCCAGAGCCCGCAACGATGATGCTGCTCGGCACCGGGTTGCTGGCCGCTTTCAGGGCCCGCCGCCGCCAGGCGTGAAGCCTGCGTGTCCTTCCTCGGTGGGGAACGCCTAACCGCGTTCCCCACCGAGTTCGTACGTACAAGTCCTCAACTTGAGAGACTTTCTGCTATCTCTGGGTCTCCACCAGACGTCGACGAAGACTGCTCCCTCACAACGAACTTGGCGTGCTTCTTGTAAAGGTCGGGCGCATGATGCGAAGACTCTCTTGTGCCGCGATGGCCATCTCCACAGTCCTGCTGGCCGGTTGCAGCGACGATCCACAAGTCACCGCGCGCAAGGCGCTTGAGCAAGGCAAGAAGCACGCGGAGCAGAACAAGTTCCCCGAAGCCATCATCGAGTATCGGCGTGCGGTCCAGGCGGATCCGCGCCTCGGCGAAGCCCGGCTGAAGCTCGCCGATGCCTACGCGACGACCGGCGACGGCATCAACGCGTTGCGCGAATACGTCCGCGCGGCGGACCTGCTGCCGGAAGACAAGGACGCGCAGCAGAAGGCCGGCGCCTTCATGCTGCTCGCCAACCAGTTCAATGACGCGCAGGCCCTCGCACTGCGCATGCAGCAGCGCAATGCCGCCGACGTGGAAGCGCAGATTCTCCTGGCCAACGCGCTGGCGGGCCTCAAGGACATGGACGGCGCGATTGGTGCCTTCGAGAAGGCCGTGTCGATGGATCCCGACCGTTCGGCCACCTACTCGGAACTTGGCTCGGTGCGCATGGTCACCGGCGACAAGGAGAAGGCCGAAGCGGCGTTCCGCAAGGCGATCGAGATCGATCCGAAGTCTCCGTCCGCCCATCTCTCGCTGTCGAACTTCCTGTGGGCCACCGGCGATCTCGCCGGTGCCGAGCAGGCGATGCGGCAGACGCTCGCCCTCGACCCGCAGAACATCACCGGCAATCGCGCCATCGCCATGTATTACCTGGTGGTCAACAAGCCCGAGGCCGCCGAGCCGCACCTGAAGATTGTGGCCGAACGAATGCCCGGTGCGCAGCCCAAATACTTCCTGGCGGAGTACTACCTGCGCCTGGGACGGCATGACGATGCCCGCGCTGTATTGACCCCGCTCCTGAAGGACGATGCGGCGTTTGTCGGCGCATCGGTCCGCTTGGCCCGCATCGAGGTGATCGCCAACAAGAACGCCGAGGCTCACCGCCTGATCGAAGCGGTGCTGGCACGTGAACCCAAGAACGCCGACGCGTTGATCACGCGCGGCAAGCTGTTCTTGACGGAAGGCAACACGGTCAACGCGCTCACCGCTCTCAAGACCGCCGTTGAAGCCAACCCGCGCTCGGTCGAGGCCCACCTCGCGCTGGCGCAGACGCACGTAATCCGCGGCTCGACCAAGGAAGCCACCACCGCGTTCAACGACGCGCTGAAGCTTGACGGCACCAACATGCAGGGCCGGCTCGGTCTCGCCCGCTTGCAGATCAACAACGGCACCGCCGCTGACGCGGTCCCGCTGGTGCTGAAGATCGTCGAAGAGAATCCCCGCAACCTCGAGGCGCGCCTGCTGCTGCTGCACGGGCTCATGGCGGTCGGCGACCTGCCGCAGGCGACCCAGCAGATGAACGTGCTGCTGCAGGCCAGCCCCAACTCGGCCACCGTGCAGACCGCGGCCGGCATGCTGGCGACGATGAAGCGCGACACCGCCGGCGCCAAGGCGGCCTACGGCCGCGCGCTGCAGGCCGATCCGCGCTCCTACCAGGCGCTTGCCGGACTGCTAACCGCGGAGATGCAGACCAAGCAGTTCGGATCTGCCCGCGAGCTGATCGAAAAGCAGCTTGCCGCCAATCCCAACGATCCCAACCTGCTGCTGATGTCCGCGCAGACCTACAACGCCCTCGGTGACGCGTTCGCCATGGAGAAGGCGCTCAAGAAGACCGTCGAGGTCGATCCGCAGAGCCTGCAGGCTTACGCCATGCTCGGCCGCATGTATTACCAGCAGGGCCGCCTCGACCTTGCGCGCTCAGAGCTCGAGACCTACGTGAACCGCGCGCCGAACTCGGTGCCGGCTAACACCATGCTCGGCACCATCCTCGAACTGCAGGGCAAGAAGGACGACGCGAAGGCGCGCTACAGCAAGGCGCTGCAGGTTGACCCGCGCGCCGCGGTGGCCGCCAACAACCTCGCCTGGATTGACGCCAACTCCAACGGCAACCTGGACATGGCGCTCCAGCTCGCGCAGACTGCCAAGGCGCAACTGCCCAACCGTCACGAAGTGGACGACACGCTCGGCTGGATCTACTACAAGAAGGGCCTGAACTCGATGGCCATCGAGTCGCTGACCAGCAGCACCACGCGCGCGCCCGACAACCCGAGCTACAACTACCACCTCGCGCTTGCCCATCACCAGAGCGGCAACAAGGCCGAAGCGAGGAAGTTCCTCGAGAAGGCCCTGAAGAGCAACGCCAACTTCGCCGGTGCGGACGAGGCGAGGAAGCTCCTGGAACAGCTCAAGGGAGCCAACTAGGATGGCGCACGCGGTCGCAGCCCTCGCGGGCGATCTCAAGGAGATGGTCCGCGAGCAATACGAGTTCCGTGAACTGCTCTACCAGATGACGCTGCGGGATCTCCTGCTGCGTTACAAGCAGACGGTGATGGGCTTTGGATGGGCGCTCTTCATGCC
>DATMJU010000762.1:0-12889 GCA_035553795.1 Vicinamibacterales bacterium | reverse complement strand
TCCGGACCATGTTCACGAACCATCCGCACGGCCCGCTCGCGGACTTCAGGTGAATACTTCCTCGGTCTTGCCATAGGCTAATCCTCTCAAGGAATTAGCCCTCCGAGAAACCCGGTACGGTTCAGGGAAGGATTGAACGCCTCTTCGCTGGAGTTTTCTTCACCGTCTGCGTTGCAACGGCCTCACGCTCGCGGCGGATGCGGGCGAGCAACTCGGAGGCGGGTTCGTCGCTGGGGTCTTGAGGCACGAGCTGGCCGCGGAACGCCTTCGCGATGATTGCTTGAGCAATCGTATCGACGGACTTCCTTACGACAGCAGTGCGGCGATCGATTAAGTCCGCGAGTTGGAGCAGCCGCTCAGCACTTTCGACGATGAGTCTCTGTTCTTCCAGAGACGGAAGTGCGAACGCGATCGACCTAAGCTGCTGCAGGTTGATTCTGGGCCTGGTGGCGCCGTGAATCGACTCTTCAAGTGATTCGAAGGTCGACCGGCAGGCAAGCCGCATCGCGAGAAACATGGGAAGGCAGCGGGTTCTGTCCACGCGCACACAAAAACAGTCTGCCTTATTGATCGATCTTCCTGAGAGTCCCTTGGGAAGGAGGCACACGCGAACCTGCTCGTCCACAAAAGATGAGAACAGAACGTCGTCAGCGAGTAGCGTGTGCTTCCGAAGTTGCTCGTACTTAGACTGGGGGACATAAGTCTTCTTGTCGCCCACAAAGGCTAGCGGCGCGATGTTCTCAAGTCTCACGACGCGAATCCCCGAGGACGAGTAATCGGCAGACTTCAGGCTGGAGCCGAACGGACCATCGAAGATGGACGTCGCAACATCTTGAACGGAGACTTGGCGCCAACCTATCCCCACGCCTATCAATTGGCCGTTCGTTGCAGACGCCAACACGGCCTGGCGGAAGCGCTTGAGAATCGCGGGCACACGGTCGAGGCGCTCGCGGCATCGATCGACGCGCGCGAGCAGCGAGTCGAGCTTGTCGACGATTCTTCTCTGCTCGCCAAGGGGAGGAACGGGCAACACATACCGCTCCAAGCTCTCGCGAGTCAGGTGTTTAATTGTGGTTCCGGTAAACGCCTTATCAAGCGAACCCGTCGCCGCGTCGAGCTTGAGGCGATACATCAGCAGCCGCGGCAGCACGGCGCCATGGGTTCGAAAACGGTGAAGCGCTTTTTGGTAGACGAGTTCGGTCTGTCCCCCGTCCCAAACTGCACACCGTCCCGGTTCGCCGCCCTCACAGATCAGGAGATCACCGTCGTGAATGGAGTACGCCTCGCGTTCTTCCTGTGACGCGGAGATCGTGTTCAAGTCCGACAAATCGAACTCAAACCATCGAACGTTGACATTCCTCAAGTACCGGGTCGGCTGACCTTGATTCTTTGCTCTATCGAGCATCTTGCCAAGTTGCAACTCACCGAGTTCGCCAACTGAGGATTCCGTCCACGAATCAGGTAGGCGCATCACACCGGTCGTTCCAACTCGGGTGGACTCAGCTCGGCAAGAATACCTCGCAGCTCACCAAGTGCTCCCTCCAGCTCGCCAATCGCGTAGCGCGCGAGAACATCAGGCGCCGGTCGATCGTCGCTATCGGCCTCGCTCTCATCTCGCAGCCACGAGATGTCCAGACTCTCGCTACGCGTGGCGATTTCCTCTCGAGTGAACCTGCGAAAGCGTCCTGCCTCACCAGTATCCACGCGCTTCGAGAGGCTTTTCGGACTGCCCAGCGGATCCTTACCAAATGCCGCTTCAAACTCCTTGAAGTGGCCTCGTGTGAGGATAGTCCGCTTGCCGAACTGATCCATGTTGGCGCGCAGATCATAGATCCATACTTCCTTTGTGTTGCCCTTGTCCTTCTCACCGCGCGTGAAAAACAACACGTTGGTCTTCACTCCCTGCGCATAGAAGATGCCGGTCGGCAGCCGGACGATCGTGTGCAGGTTGCACTTGTCCATCAGATCGGCGCGAATCTGCTTACCGACGTTGCCTTCGAATAGAACGTTGTCGGGAAGGACGACGGCGGCACGGCCGCCCGGTTTCAGGCCGCGGTAGACGTGCTGCAGAAAACAAAACTGCT
This sequence comes from Vicinamibacterales bacterium, assembly GCA_035553795.1. Taxonomy (GTDB): domain Bacteria; phylum Acidobacteriota; class Vicinamibacteria; order Vicinamibacterales; family UBA2999; genus 12-FULL-67-14b. The sequence goes on along the minus strand of DATMJU010000762.1, from coordinate 10,805 downwards.
TGTTGCTGGTCGGGAAAGTGAAGTCGGTTCGAGTCGGCAGGCCGCCGCCCTTCTTGGTGCCGAATGGCGGGTTCGTCAGGATCAGAGTCGCCTTCGGCAAGTTCTCCCCTTCCGGCGACAGCGTATCGCCGTAGTGGATGCCCGCCGCCGAGGGATCCGAATCCAGACCGTGCAGCATCAGGTTCATCAGTGCCAGCCGATGCGCGTCCTGGACGTGCTCCATTCCGTAGAACGTTCCGCGGCGATGCTTCCTCGCCTGGGCCGCCGTCCAGTGGTCGGGATCGCTATGCTGCTGAATGTACTGATTCGCGGCGATGAGGAAGCCACCAGTTCCCGCTGCGGGATCCTGGATCACATCTTCCAGCGTGGGCTTCATCAGCGCGACCATTGACTCGATCAGCGGCCGCGGCGTGAAGTACTGGCCCGCACCTGACTTCTTTTCGTTCGCGTTCTTCTCGAGCAGGCCTTCGTAGAGGTCTCCGAGGCCTTCTTTGCGGGCGCTGTACCAGTCAAGCTTGTCGATCTCGCTGACCAGCGTGGACAACGTCGCCGGTTTCTTGATGAACGAACTGGCGTTGGCGAAAATCTCGCTCACCAGCCCAGTGCCGTGGTCACCGAGTTCGTTCAGCGCGCGCTTGTAGAACTGCAGCCGATCCGGTGCAGCTCTCTTCTCGAGGTCGTTCCATCGGAAGCCCTTCGGCAGCTTGGCCTCAGTGCCGGTTTCCTCCGCCATCTTCAGGAACAGCAGATACGTCAGCTCGGTCACGTACTGGTGATACGTAACGCCGTCGTCTTTCAGGACGTTGCAGAGGTTCCAGAGCTTTTGGACGATGTCGTGGGTAACGGTGCTCATGAAGGATGCGACGGAACGAGATCAGGCGGCCGGCGACCACAGCGAATCGTTGAAGGTGTCAAGCACCTCCTGCAACCGCCCGTCGAAGACGCGATCGAGCCTGGAGAACCCGCCACCGTCGCGCTTGAAGACCTGGTCGGGATCGTCGATTGCCGCCCGATCCACGATCATATTCGCTTTCGTCTGCGCCGCGATCTTCTTGAGCCACTCTCTTTGTGGACTGCTCCACGGCTTGGACGCAAGGATGGTCTGCAGCGCGCGCTCGACCCGCTGCTCGTATGGAACCAGTGGATCACCAATGGCCGCCTGCCGCACGTAGCCGACGATGCGGGCGGCGATGTCCTGGTTGGTCATCTCGCGCCATGCCGTCGCGAGGCTCGCTTCGGAGAATCCGGCTCGATCCAGCTCCATCGCCAGTTCGCGAAGCTGCTTCCTGGTGAGTTCCCGCGGCCGGGTCAGCACCGTCACGAGGGCGGGTATCTGGTTGCCGCTCGCCTGCAGGAATGCCTTGAATTCCTGCAAGAAGTCCTCGGGCTTTGTGGCCTTGCCATATCCGCGCGACGCACCCACGAACGAGTCCTGATGTGTCGATACGAAGATCGGCTCTCGCGGCGCCTCGCCCTTCCGATCGAGCAGTTCGCCCAGACCAGGGTGAGCCACAAACCATTGGGCAATTTCCTCTAGGCTCTTCGCGCGCAAATGGCGCACGAACTCGGCCGGCGACACTCCCGCTGCCGTCTCGAAGTCCTGCTCCTGGTGCTCGCTCAGGTGCCGCCGTTTGTGCTGCCACTTGGCAAAGAACTGATCGAGCGCGATCTTCCGTTGCTGGTCGCTCTTCGCCGTGGCGACCTCACCCGCCAACTGGCCGAAGGTAAGGAACGGGTTCACGACGACCGGCTTCATATCCGTGAGCGGCTGCAGCGCCTCGTACGCCTTCACTGCGTCGAACACGCGAAACGCGGTCTTGCCGATCTCCTCACACAGTCGTGTGGCGCGGCCCAGCATCTGGTCAAACAGGATGCGGCTATTCACGCGCCGCAGGAACACCAGGTTGCAGATCTGCGGCACGTCAATGCCGGTGGTAAGGAGATCGACCGTCACCGCCACGTTCGGCAGGCGTTCGTTCTTGAAACGGCGAATCAGTTGCAGCGGCTTGTCCGCCGCCCCGGTGATCTTCATGACCGCGTCGTCTTCGACGCTGCCATATCGCTTCTCGAACGCCGCCTTCAGCTTGTCGACCACCAGGTCGGCGTGCGCGTCGTTGACACAGAAGATCAGCGTCTTCTTCGCACCGGACGGATCGATCTCGTTCGCGAGAAACTCGCAGGTCACCTCGTTGAACGATTCGGTGATGACCTTGCGGTTGAAGTGCTCGATCTCGATCTTGATCTCGTCCGGCGCCTTGAACAGTTCGATCTGCCCTTGCTCGGGCTTGTAGATCGGCACGTCCTCACCCATCTGCCAGACGATGCCGCTGGCGGATAGCACGGTGTCGATCTGCACGGGCGGTTCGTGATCCACGAGGTAGCCGTCGATCACCGCCTCGCGATAGCCATAGGTGAAGATCGGCGCGCCGAAGATCTCCGTGGTGTGCAACGCCGGCGTGGCCGTCAGGCCGATCTTGACCGCGTCGAAGTAGTCCAGCACGCGGCGGTACTTCGAGATGTAGTCATCGAACGACCGGAACTCCATCTCCGTCTCTGACAATTCGCGATCGAGCAGATACCCGCGGTGGCACTCGTCAACAATCACACAGTCGTATTCGTCAACGGCCGGAGGCGTTGCGCCGTCGGGAGTATTGAGGACGCGATGCACCATGCCCTGCACGGTCGCTACGTGCACGGCGGTCTCGGCGTCAGGCTTCTGATCCCCAAGCTCCTTGATACCAAAGACATCGGCGAACGTCTGGAGGCTTTCCATTCGCGTGTCCTTGAAGGCATCGGCGGCCTGCTGGCCGAGGGCGGAGCGATCGACCAGGAACAACACCCTGCGGAAGCGTTGCGTCTTCAACAGGCGGTAGATCAGGGCGATGCAGGTCTTCGTCTTGCCGGTGCCCGTCGCCATGGCCAGAAGCATGTCGCGACGGCCCGCCTCGATCCCGCCTTCAACCGCCTGAATTGCGTCCTGCTGATAGTGGCGCAGCGGGAAGCCGTAGTTGAAAGGCTCGACTTTGAGTCGCTCGTGCGACTGTGCGGCGTCCTGCTTGAGAAGCGCTGTGAGGCCCTCTGGCGTATACCACCCGTCCAACACTCGACCAAGATTCTCGGGGCGGCGGAGATCGCAGAACCACGTCCCACTCTTCGTGGCGAGCTGCCGCAAATACGGCCGGCCATTGCTCGAGAAGGCGAAGGGCAGCTTGAACTCGGCCCATGGTCCGCCATTGTCGATCTGTTCGCCCGAGATCTTGAAGCCGCGGCTGTAGCGCTTTGCCTGCTGCAGCGACGCAGACACATCAATGTTCTTGCGCTTCGCCTCGATGGCGGCGACCGCCATCAAGCCGACAAACAGGACATAGTCGGCAGGACCATTCGCCGTCGGCCACTCCGCGATCGCGAGGTTCTTGCCTTTCTGCGGCCGGGCTCCCTTCGCGTAGGTCAGAGTCCTGGTGTCGACGGTCCATCCCGCATCACGAAGTTGATCATCGATCAACTCCCGGGTGTCGGCCTCATCCAGCTCGATCTTCTGAGCTGCGCTTGCCGCCGTGTTCACCAGCGTCGCGATTGCGGCTGTCGATTGCGATTGGCCCGCGGCTTGCTCGGACGCCAGCTTTCGCTCGATGGCGTTGCGTGCGCGATCGGACTCGGCTGCGAGCTGTTCCCAGAAAACCTGGTCGTCCTTCGCTTCCCGCAGCTTGACCTCGGCGTCGGCGAGCCGCTCCGCCGTGGTGCGATGCGCGCGTTGATACTCTTCGAGCGCAGCTGTGAGCCTCGCGAGCTCTGTGCGGAGTTCCGCCGTCTCATCCTTCGGAGGCTGCGGTGGCAGAAACGGCCCGGACTTGAAATCAGAGACGCCGAAGGTCCGGTGAAACCACAGCGCGATCTGCCACGTCAGCTTGAGGGCCGTGAGCGCCTTACCGTGGTCACCTGCCACCTCGTGACTCGCCGCGTTACCCATGCGGCGCACTTCGCTGAACAACGTTGCCACTTCGCGGGTAAGGATGCCCTGCCCCTGCAGCTTGCGCAGCAGATCGTACTGGGCCTCCGCGGTGGAGGAGTACAGGCCAACCTTGCTCGCCACCAACTGCGCTAGGAGCTCGGCAAGCTGGCGGAGTTTCAAAATCGCGGTGTTCGGATCCTCGGGGAAGTACCGTTCCGCCAGCATACCGAGCCGCACGAGTTGTACATCGTGGCCCTCGAGGAACCAGAAATTCGTACGCAAATTACTCAAGGTGTCGGCAGATTCTGCCACAGAAATCGTGCTGCGCTGCGCTCATGAGGTGAGGTTCGACACTGCGCCCGAATCGCGCTAAGGTAGGTTTCAGAAGGGACTGAATGCACAACGAATTCACGGCGGTCTTCGAGCGGGACGGTGAGTGGATCATTGCGTTTTGTCCGGAGATCCCTGGGGCGAACGGTCAGGGCCGCACCAAAGATGAAGCGCGGGAAAGCCTCGCCCAGGCGATCACGCTAATCTTGGAAGACCGGCGTGAAGATGGCTTGCGCGGTGTGCCGGCCGACGCCGAACGAGAGACGGTCGTCTTGAAGTGAAGCTGAGCACCTTTCTGCAGCACCTGCGCAAGCATGGGTGCGTGCTGAAACGTGAGGGCGCCGCTCACTCCCTCTGGACCAACCCCGCAACGGGCGCCACCGAAGCGGTGCCGCGCCATACCGAAATCGCAAACCTGCTCGCACGAAAGATCTGCCGCAGTCTCAGCATTCCAGAAATCGGCAGGTAGCCCAGACGTGGGCATGCTTGGGGCATAATTCGCCGATGCTCAAGTTCATCTCGGCGCTGATGGTGTGTGTCGCCGCAATCAGCACCGCCGCGCAAAGCGAGCCGTCAATCTCAATCCGCGCGCGCCAGGTGCTCGATGGCACGGGCCGCGCGATCGCCAACGGCGTCGTCGTCGTCCGGGATGGCAAGATCGGCAGCGTCGGCCCGTCGAAGGATCCGGTCACGATCGACCTCGGCAACCTGACGCTCCTCCCCGGCTTCATCGACACGCACGTCCACATCGGCTGGCACTTCGACGACAAGGGCCGCTATCACGCGGGCCCTGAGCCGCCCGAACAAGCGGCGCTCTACGGCGCGGAGAATGCCTACGTCACGCTGATGGCGGGCTTCACGACGGTGCAAAGCGTCGGCTCGGCGTCCGACAAGGCGGTGCGCGATGCGATCAATCGCGGCGTCCTTCCCGGGCCGCGCATCCTGTCGTCGCTTGGCCAGATCTCGAACGCCAAGTGGACACCCGAGCAGATTCGCGAGCGCATCCGCCAGCAGAAAGCCGAGGGCGCCGACCTGATCAAGATCTTCGCGTCGGCCAGCATCCGCGATGGCGGCGTGCCGACGTTGACGCAGGAGCAGGTGGATGCGGCCTGTGGCGAAGCGCGCGCGCAGGGACTGCGCAGCATGGTCCACGCGCACAGCCCTGAGTCGATGCTGCGCGCCGCCCGCGCCAAATGCACCGTCGTCGAGCACGGCGGCCTCGCGGATACCGCGTCGCTGACGGCGCTTGCCAATGCGGGTGTCTACTTCGATCCGAACATTGGCCTGGTGACGCAGAACTATCTCGAGAACAAGGCGCGGTTCCTGGGCATCGGCAGCTACACCGAGGAGGGCTTTGCCTCGATGGAGAAGGCGCTCGGCCTGCGCGGCCCGATGTTCCAGGCGGCGCTGAAGACACCCGGGCTCAAGATTGTGATGGGCACGGATGCGGTCGCCGGCGCGCACGGGCAGAACGCGCGCGAAGCCATCGAGCGCGTCAAGAACGGCCAGAAGCCGATGGACACCATCGTCGGCATGACGGCGCTGGCCGCGGAGTCGATGGGATTGCAGAAGGAGATCGGCACCATCGCCGCCGGATTCAACGCCGACCTGGTCGCCGTGGATGGCGACCCCACCCAGGACATTACCGCGCTGCAGCGGGTTCGATTCGTGATGCGAAACGGAAAGGTATACAAGAGATGAAGTTACAGGTTCCCGGTTCCTGGTTCCCGGTTGGGTTCGCACTGGTTGCGTGCGCGGCCCTCACGCTCAATGCGCAGTCCAACGTCACCGTGTTCGAAGGCGGCCGCGTCATCGTTGGTGACGGCAAGGTCATCGACAACGCGACGGTGGTCGTCACCGGCGATCGCATCACGCAGGTCGGACCAGCATCGAGCATCAAGGCGCCGGCCAGCGCGACCCGCGTCAGCCTCGCCGGCAAGACCGTGATGCCGGCCATCGTCGATGCGCACGTCCACACCAGCACAACGGCTCCCGAGTTGGAGGCCGATCTTCGCCGCCGCGCCTACTTCGGCGTCAGCGCCGCGCTCAGCATGGGGCTGGACGCCACCGATGCGCCGTTCGCGCAACGCGCGAAGACCACGCCTGGCCTGGCGCGCCTGTTCCTTGCCGGACGCGGCATTACCGCGCCGGAGAAGGGCCGCACCGAAGTGCCCTTCTGGATCACCACGCCCGAGGAAGGCCGCAAGGCTGTGCAGGAGAACGCCGCGAAGAAGGTGGACCTCATCAAGATCTGGGTCGACGATCGCGACGGGAAGTTTCCGAAGTTGACGCCGGCGCTCTACGGCGCCGTGATCGACGAAGCGCACAAGCACAAGCTGCGCGTCTCCGCGCACATCTTCTCGCTCGAGGATGCCAAGGGCCTGCTGAAGGCGGGCATCGACAGCTTCGCGCACGGCATCCGCGATCGCGACATGGATGACGAGGCCGTCGCGCTGCTGAAGGCGCGGCCGAACTTCGTGCTGATCCCCAACATGCCCGATCGCGGCGTGGCCGCAGACTATAGCTGGCTGAAAGGCAGCATCACGGACGCCGAGCTCCAGAAGATCCAGGCCGGCGCCACCGATCGGCCGCAGGCCGCGGCCACCTGGGCGATCCAGGGACGCAACCTGAAGAAGATGTCGGATGCGGGTGTGAAGATCACGGTCGGCACCGACGGCAATACGCCGTGGGCGCCGCACGTGGAGATGGCGGACATGGTGGCGGCCGGCATGACCCCCTCGCAGGTGATCGTCGCCGCGACGAAGAACGGGGCGGAGTTCCTGCGCATCGCGAACACCGGCACAATCGCCAATGGCATGATCGCGGACATGATTGTGCTCGATGCCAATCCGCTCGACGACATCACCAACACCCGCAAGATTTCGTCGGTCTACCTGCGCGGCGCGGCCGTCGACCGAAAGTCGTACTAGGTCTTAGGCCACGCCTTTCGAATCACGCTGGCCATGGCGTCGAGGGGCCGCTTCATCGCGGACCCCTTGCGCCAGACCAGCACGAGCGTCCTCGTGGGCGCCGGTGATTTGAACGCGCGCACCGCCAGTTGACCGCGGCGGTTCTCGACCGCCAGCGCAATCTTCGGCAACAGCGTCACGCCATCCCCTCCCCCCACCATCTGCACCAGCGTCGACAGGCCCGTGGCCTTGAGGTCCGCTTCATGCGCGCCGGTCGCGCCGCACAGCGCCAGCGCCTGGTCGCGAAAGCAGTGACCGTCCTCGAGCAAAAACACGGTCTCGCCCTCGAGCACGTCCGGCGACGCCGGACCGGTGCGCTTCGCCAGCCGATGCCCGGGGGCGGATGCGAGCACGAACGGATCGTCGCCGATCACGGCGTGATCGAGCTGAGCGACGCGATCATCGAGCGCGAGAATCGCCCCGTCGATGTCGCCGTTTTCAACCTGCTCGATCAACGCGTGCGTCTTGTCCTCGCTCCAGACGATGTGCAGGTCCGCCAGCCGGGCGCGCAGCGCCGGCGCGATCTCCGGCAGGAGATACGGGCAGACGGTCGGGATCACGCCAATACGCGCGGTTCCCCGCAGCGGATCGCTATGCTGACGTGCCGTCTCCGCGAGATCGCGCGATGCCAGCAGCACTGAGCGGGCGCGTTCAATCACGGGCGCTCCAGCCGAGGTCACGCGAGCACCACGCGGCCCCCGCTCGAAGATCTGCACGCCAAGCGCCTGCTCCGCCTGCGCAATCTGCGCGCTCATCGACGGCTGCGCGACGCCGCATGCCTCCGCGGCGCGGCGAAAGCCGCCGAGGTCGGCCACGGCCACGAGGTATTGCAGCTGGCGAAGGGAATACGGGATGGTGTCCCAGACAGCCATAGCCACAGACTATCAGTTTGAGAGGCACGATATCTTGGATTGATGAGGTGGCGCGTCCCTATACTTACCGCCATCTATGTCTACCGAAGCCAAATGCCCGTTCAATCTCGCCGGTGGCGGCGGCCGTTCCAACCGTGACTGGTGGCCGAATTCGCTCCGCATCGATCTGCTCCACCAGCACTCTGAGAAGTCGGATCCCATGGATCCGGACTTCGATTACGCCAAGGCGTTCAGCAGCCTCGACCTCAAAGCCCTGAAGAAGGACATCGAGGCGGTGATGACCGACTCGAAGGCATGGTGGCCGGCAGACTTCGGTCACTATGGCCCGCTCTTCGTCCGCATGGCCTGGCACGCGGCCGGCACCTATCGCATTGGCGACGGGCGCGGCGGCGGCGGGCGCGGGCAGCAGCGCTTCGCGCCGCTCAACAGCTGGCCCGACAACGGCAACCTCGATAAGGCGCGCCGGCTGCTGTGGCCGGTCAAGCAGAAGTACGGCAAGTCGATCTCGTGGGCCGACCTGCTGATCCTCACCGGCAACGTGGCGCTCGAGTCGATGGGCTTCAAGACCTTCGGCTTCGGCGGCGGCCGCGCCGATGTGTGGGAACCCGACCAGGACGTCTACTGGGGTGAAGAGACGACGTGGCTCGGCGGCGACAAGCGCTACTCGGGCGATCGCGAGCTGGCCAACCCACTCGCGGCGGTGCAGATGGGCCTGATCTACGTCAACCCGGAAGGCCCCAACGGCAACCCTGATCCACTCGCGGCCGCGAAGGACATTCGCGAGACCTTCAAGCGCATGGGCATGAACGATGAAGAGACCGTGGCGCTGATCGCCGGCGGTCACACCTTCGGCAAGGCTCACGGCGCAGGCGTGCCCGATCACGTCGGCCCTGACCCTGAAGGCGCCGGCATCGAAGCCATGGGCATGGGCTGGACCAGCACGTTTGGGTCAGGCCTTGCCGGTGATGCGATCACCAGCGGCCTCGAAGTGACCTGGACGACGACGCCGACGAAGTGGAGCGGCGACTTCTTCAAGCACCTGTTCGACTACGAGTGGGAACTGACGAAGAGTCCCGCGGGTGCGAAGCAGTGGAAGCCGAAGAACGGGGCGGGCGAAGGCACCGTGCCGCACGCGCATGATGCCGCGAAGAAGATCGCGCCCAACATGCTGACCACCGACCTGTCCCTGCGTTTCGATCCGGCCTACGAGAAGATCTCGCGCCGTTTCCGCGAGCATCCCGACCAGTTCGCGGACGCGTTCGCGCGCGCCTGGTTCAAGCTGATGCACCGCGACATGGGCCCGAAGTCGCGTTACCTCGGACCCGAAGTGCCGCAGGAAGATCTGATCTGGCAGGATCCGCTGCCCGCCGTCGATCACCAGTTGATCGATGCGACGGACGTCGCGGCGCTGAAGCAGCAAATCCTCGCCTCGGGCCTGTCGATCTCCGAACTGGTGTCCACGGCCTGGGCATCGGCATCGACGTTCCGCGGCTCGGACAAGCGCGGCGGCGCCAATGGCGCGCGCATCCGGCTCGCGCCGCAGAAGGACTGGGCGGTCAACAAGCCCGCGCAGCTCGCTAAGGTGCTGAAGACGCTGGCAGGCATCCAGGCTTCGTTCAACAGCGCCCAGAAGGGCGGCAAGAAGGTCTCGCTCGCGGATCTGATCGTGCTCGGCGGCTGCGCCGGCGTTGAGAAGGCCGCGCAGAATGGCGGGCAGCCAGTGACGGTGCCATTCACGCCCGGACGCACCGATGCGTCGCAGGAACAGACCGACGTGGAATCGTTCGCGGTCCTCGAACCGGCTGCGGACGGGTTCCGCAACTATCAGAAGGCACGCTTCCAGGTGTCGGCCGAGGCGCTGCTGATCGATCGCGCGCAGTTGCTGACACTGACGGCTCCGGAAATGACCGTGCTGATTGGCGGCATGCGTGTGCTGAACACCAACGCCGACGGTTCGAAGCACGGCGTGTTCACGGACAAGACCGACGCGCTCACCAATGACTTCTTCGTCAACCTGCTCGACATGCGGACGGCGTGGAAGGCCACGTCGGAGGCGCAGGACCTGTTCGAAGCGCGGGATGCCGGCACCGGCAAGCTCGAATGGACCGGCACGCGCGTCGACTTGGTGATGGGTTCGAACGCGCAGCTGCGCGCGATCGCGGAGGTCTACGGCAGCGCCGACGCGCACGCCAAGTTCGTGCAGGACTTCGTCGCCGCGTGGACCAAGGTGATGAACCTCGATCGCTTCGACCTGGCCCGTCAGTAGCTAGGTCAACTTCACGAGCTGTTTCCCGAAGTTCCTTCCCCGGAGCAATCCGAGGAAGGCTTCGGGAGCAGACTCGATGCCCTCCGCAATCGTCTCTCGATACCTCAGCGTTCCGGCCGCGACGCCGGCGCCAAGCTCGGCCAGCGCTGCCGGCCACACCTCCATGCGCTCGCTCACGATGAATCCCTGGACCAGCAGCCGCGACGTCAGGATTAGTGACGGATTACGCAGTGGAATCGGTTCGCCGTCGTAGCCGCTGATCATTCCGCATAGCGCGATCCGCCCGAACTCGTTCATCCGTCCGAGCGCAACGTCGAGCACGGTGCCGCCCACGTTTTCGAAATGCCCGTCGATGCCGTCCGGTGTGGCGTCCTTCAACGCGCGGTGCAGCGACTGCGCATCGGCGTGCTGCTTGTAGT
>DATMJU010000761.1:0-13432 GCA_035553795.1 Vicinamibacterales bacterium | reverse complement strand
GTGTCGCCCTGTGCGATAGCGGAGAGAAATCCCTGTGAGGGCACGAGCGGCACGCTGAGGTCGAGCGCATCCGCATCGAACTGCACGATCAGCCGGCCTTGCTGCAGGTTCACGCGCGTCTCGGTCTGCGGCGTGACCTCGAGCGTGACCGAGACGTTGCTGGCGCCGGCATCGACGCGCGCGACCACGCGCGGCACGCGGAGGTCGCCGACGATCAGCAGGCGCGCGCTGCGCCGTAGATCGAGACGCAGCTCGAGGGCGGTGGCCAGCGCGCGGGGCAGGAACTCCGCGGGCACGAGCCAGCGCCCGTCGCGGCGTACCGGCGGGGCGGGCAGCGTGTTCAAGCGTCCGGCCACCGACACGACGTTCTGGTTCTCCGTCAGCACGATCGATCGGCCGCGCGCGGTGATGGTCAGGCCGCCGGCGAGGCGATCCTCTCGAGACGAGGTGCCGAACGCGGCGTTGATGTCGTCAACCGCGACGTAATCCTGGTTGTTGATCGAGGTGACGGGCAGCGGTTTGCGGCCCTCGCGCGCAATGACGGTGATCGCGGACGGCTGCGCCGACAGCAGGACGGACAGTCCGGCTATCAGCACCAGCGATGCCGCTGCCGCCACGCACCAGTTACGCACTTTCAATGTACGTCCATCATACGACTCTCAGGGCCATGAAGCGCGTGCCGGCAATGGGCGTGTCGTAGTACGCCGGTATGTCGCGAAAGCCCAGGGAGACGTAAAGAGATTGCGCGTCGCCCATCATCGGGAGGGTATCGAGGCGGATCTCGTCGTAACCGATCGCTTTGGCCTCGCGGAGGAGCTCGGCAATGAGCTGCTTTGCCAGGCCTCGGCCGCGCGCCTCAGGGCGAACGAACAGGCGCTTCATCTCCGCAGTGGCCGCATCAAGTGGACGCAGCCCGATCATGCCCACCAGCTGACCGCCTTCCTCCGCCACCAACAGCACGCCGCGTGGCGGCGCATATTCGCCGGGAAGCCCGGCGAGTTCAGCATCAATTTCCTGGAACGCGAGGTCAAGTCCAATCCAGGCGACGTATTCGGTCAGCATCGAGCGGACGCCGGGGATGTCGGCAGGCTGGGAAGGGCGGATCGTCATTTTTCCAACCAGGCGCGGTTACCTACAGTCTATCTAGCGTGAACACGGCCGACCTGGCGTTGCCGATGCTGATGCTCCGGTCCGAGGGACTGGAAGGAGACGTCGCGCCAGACCCGGAAGTCCTGCGGCTGGTTGCACTTGCGCGGACCGGCGATCGCGCGGCGTTTGGCCGGTTGATTGAAGATCATCTCTCGGCGGCCAGACGCGTGGCGCTGGCGGCGGTGGGGCAAAGCAGCGACGCCGACGAAGCGGTGCAGGAAGCCTCGGTTGCCGCGTGGACCCGGCTGGATGGCCTGCAGGATCCCGCCGCCTTTCGCGGCTGGTTCATGCGAATCGTCTGGCGCAAGGCGATCGACCGCCGGCGCTCGGTCCGCTCCTGGCTTGAACGCTTCGGCACCTCGTCGTCCGACGAACGGCCGATGGAGTTTCCGGCAGCCGGCCCGGCGCCTGACTCGCAGTTGATCTCGCGTGAGCTCGCCACGGCGATCGGGCAGGTCGTGCGAGCGTTGCCGCGCAAGCTGCGCGATCCATTTCTGCTCGCGGCGAGCGGCGATCATCGCTACGAAGAGATCGCCGTGCTGCTCGCGATTCCCGTCGGCACCGTCAAGTGGCGCATCTCGGAAGCCCGCAAGATGATCCGCGCGAAGCTCGAGCGCATGGGCCACGGGCCCCAGACGGACGATAGCCGCAGAAGGCACAGATGACACAGATGCAAGACGAGCTCGATCGCGCCATTGATTCGGTTGCGAAGCGGCTGACCGGCGTTGACGACGACCCGCACTTCACGTCGCGGATTGTCGCGTCGCTGCCAGAACGGACGACGTGGTTTGGATGGTGGATGCCGCGTCTCGCCGGACTCGCTGTGTTGGCACTCGCCGCAGCGTCTTCACTGCTGCTGATCAACCGTGAGCCGTCGCCGGTGCCCTTGGCTCCCTTATCGGCCACGTCCACGTTGGAGGTCGCAGCACTACCCCTCGCACTGGAACCCTTGCCACTTGGAACCAAGCCCTTGGAACCGTTGGAACCCCTGGAACCCCTGGAACCCGCGAAGGCAGACCACGAATTCAGCCTGCCTTCCCTGGATGTTGAGACTTTGATTGAGCCGGCGCCGCTGGCCATAGGCGATCTGCCGCTCTCCGGCGAATTTCCCGAACGGTATTAAGGAGCAGTCATGAAGAAAGTTGTGTTGATGATTCTCGCGGCGATGTTGTTGTCGCCGCCATCTTCGAGCGCGCAACCTGCGAAGGATCCAACGAAAGCGACGACCACCGTCGCTACGAAAATCGAGGAGGCGCAGCAAAGCACGAGGTTCGTGCGGACGCTCACCAACGTGCAGATTGAATTGACGCTGACGGACCAGGCGGGCGCCGCGCCGGCGGAGAAGAAGTCAGTGTCGATGATCGTGTCGAGCGGCAGCTGGGGCAAGATTCGATCGGCGGGAAACGTCATGCCTTTGGGAGAACCGCCCTACGTTGTCGATCTCAATGTTGATGCGCGGCCGTTTGTCTCGGTTGACGGCCTGATCCAGCTCGAGATGACGCTCGTCTACGAACCGCCCAAGGGCGCCGGTGATAGCCGCCAGCCGAAGCAGCGCGTCAATCAGAGCCAGACCGTCGTCCTGACGAGCGGCAAGCCGCTGATCATCTCGCAGGCCGCCGATCCGCTGAGCGACCGTAAGGTTGTGGTGGAAGTGAAGGCGACCGTCCTGAAATAGCAGGCGTTCGCAGTCTTCGGAAAAATCGGGGTCAGGCTTCGCTTTTCCTGGCCCCGTTTCATCCCGTCGCCACATCGATTTCTTCGCTTTTTCGCATAGCCCCATAAGAGACAAGTGGTTGCATAGGGTTCTCCGCTGTGTGAGAATTCGTCCCGCGCCGTGGTTCGACACAATTACGTCATGAAAACGGCAAACCCATTGAGGCAAGTGGCGTGAACAAGGAGAGCGTTCGTATGCGTGGTGTGTCCGGACTGTTGGCGAGCGTGGCCCTGGTGTGGGCCGTGGTGATGGCCTCGAGCGTGCTCGCGCAAACGCCGGCGCCGGCCGGTCCAGCTGCCGTGCCTGCGGAAGCCAAGAAGATGAAGGCTGCGTTCGCGTCCTCGCCGGCGGCGATTGAAGCGGGCAAGGTGCTGTATGCGAAGTACTGCCGCTTCTGCCACGGCAATACCGGCGCCGGTGACAGCACCATGGCGCCAAAGACGATGAAGCCGTCGAACCTGACCGACGCGGAATGGACGCGCGGCTCGAGCGAAGGCGAGATTTTCTGGGTGATCCAGAACGGCGCGCCCCCGAAGTACGACATGAAGGGCCTCAAGGGCAAGATCACCGACGCCGACACCTGGAACCTCGTTCACTACGTCCGCAGCCTCGGTGGTGCCGGTAAGTAAACGGGCGGCCCTGCTGCTTGCAGCGGCCGTACTGTTCATTGCAACAGCCGCCTGCGAGTTTGCGAGTCCCGGCCAGCCGAAGTGGAACGACGCGTCGGCCGGCAAGTCGCGGTGGGGCACCGACCCGGTGTTCACGCCCGCGCGCGCGACGTTCGGCCAGGCAGTTCGAGAGTTCCTCGGTTCGAAGCCGACCGAGGTCGAGCAGCCGTTTCCGTTCTCGCACAACATTCATCTGTCGAAAGGCGCGACCTGTACCGACTGCCACACCGGCGTCGAGACCGGTCCGCGTGCCGGCCTCCCCAGCATCAACACCTGCATGGTCTGCCACTCGCAGATCGCGACCGACCGGCCATTGATCATGCAGATCACCGAGATGCAGGCGAAGGGCATCGACCTCAATTGGAATCGCGTCTACGACTACTTCCCTGAGTCGCACGTGCGGTTCGAACACGCGCCGCACATTCGCGCGAAGGTTGAATGCTCGAACTGCCATGGCAACCAGACCGAGCAGACCGTGGCGCGCCGCGCGGTCAACATGAACATGCAGTTCTGTGTGAACTGCCACAAACAGAAGCAGGCGTCGAACGACTGCCTGACGTGTCACTACTGACATGAGCAAGAAGCCTTCTGAGCCATCGATGCCCCCTGCGCCCTCTGTGCCCTCTGTGGCGATGGACCGCCGACACTTCATCAAGCTGACCGCGATTACCGGGACCACCGCCGCCCTCACGGCGTGCGGCAATCCCGAGAACCAGGTCATCCGGTTCATTCCCGAAGACGAGCTCGTCCCCGGGATCGCGACCTATAAGCCGAGCATCTGCCCGCTTTGCGCCGCCGGATGCGGCGTCATTGCGCGCGTGATGGAAGGCGATGCGGAAGTCTTCCGCAACGGGCAGGCCGGCGTGATTCGCATGGGCCTCGCCAAGAAGCTCGAAGGCAATCCCGAGGATGCGATCAGCCAGGGCAAGCTGTGCGCCCGCGGCCAGGCCGCCATCCAGGTGACCTATCACCCGGATCGCCTCGACAAGCCGAAGAAGCGATCGGGCGAGCGTGGTAGCGGACAGTTCGTCGACATCACGTGGGATGAAGCGATCAAGGAACTCGCGGCGAAGCTGGACGAGCTGGCCGCGGCGAACGATCAAGCGTCGCTCGCGTACCTGACCAAGCCGCGCCGCAGCCGTCGTCTGGAACTGGTGGCCGATCTGCTGCAGAAGTTCGGAGCAAAGGCGCCGGTCACCTACGAGTTCTTCGATGACGAAGTCCTGCGTCGCGCCAACGCGATCAGCTTCGGCTCGCATCAGCTGCCGACATTTGATCTCGAGAACGCCCGCTACGTGATTTCGTTCGGCGCGGAATTCCTGGGCACCTGGAATTCGGCGCTCGCGCATTCGGCGGCGTACGGCCGGATGAGGCAGGGCAAGCCGGGCGCGCGGCCAAAGTTCGTGCACGTGGACGCGCGGCTGTCACAGACCGCCGCCAACGCCGACGAGTTCGTGGCGTGCAAGCCCGGAACGGAAGGCGTGCTCGCGCTCGCGCTCGCCGGCGATGAAACGCCTGAGAATGCCGCCGCAAAGACCGGCGTGCCGGTCGCGACGATTCAGCGCCTGGCCCGCGAGTTCTCGACGCACGGTCCCGCGGTCGCGCTGATCGGCGGCGCGCCGCTGGCGCACACCAATGCCGCGTTCCATGCCGCGGCGGTGAATCGCCTCAACCAGGTGGCGAAGACCGTCAACCAGCCTGGCGGCCTGTCATTCGCCGCGCAGGGGAACGCCGTCGCGACGCGCCCCATCAAGGAGATCGTTGACGCGGCGCCGAAGGTGCTGCTGATCGACGATGTGAACCCGGTGTATGGAACGCCGTCGGCGATGAAGATGGCCGACGCCCTCAAGCGCGTGCCGTTCATCGTCTCGTTCGGATCGTTCATCGACGAAACGAGTGTGCTGGCGGATTTGATCCTGCCGGATCATTCGTTCCTCGAGTCGTGGGTGGATGCGGCGCCTGAGAGCGGCTCCGCCAAGGCGGTGCCGACGAAGTTCGGTCCGGTCATGCGTCCGCTCTACGACACGCGCTCGACTCCTGATGTGTTGCTCGCGGTATCGAAGGCCCTCGCGAAGCCAATTGAAGGCCTGCCGAATACGTTCGAGGAGTACTTGAACGCGGAGGCCAAGCCAACGGCGGCCTCAAGCCCCAAGCCCCAGGCCCCAGGCCCGATGGCATGGTCCGAGCCCGTGTTCGATGGCGACGCCGGTCAGTATCCGTATCACTTCATGCCGTACGCGTCGGCGCAGTTCTACGACGGCTCGCTCGCGCATCTGCCGTGGTTGCAGGAGCTGCCCGATCCGATGACCTCGGGCATGTGGTGCAGCTGGGTGGAGATCAACGAGCAGAAGGCGCTCGCGCTCGGTATCGCGCAGGGCGACATCATCGAAGTGACGTCCACGCAGGGCAGCCTGCGCGCGCCGGCGTTCCTGAACCCTGGCATCGCGCCGGATGCGGTGGCGATGCCGGTTGGGCAGGGCCACGCCAACTTCACGCGCTACGCCACCGACCGCGGCGTCAACCCGATCACCATCCTCGCGCCGGCAACGATCGCCGAAACCGGCACGCTGGCCTGGTCGGCGACGCGCGTGAAGATCGCCAAGGTCGGCGACAAGGAAACCTACGACAGCTTGATCCTGTTCGGCGGCGCCACGCGTGAGCGTCCCGACTGGGCGCATGGCCGGGGAGACGAACACTAATGGCGTACCGATGGGGTATGGCCGTCGACATCGACAAGTGCACGGGCTGTGAGGCCTGCGTCACGGCGTGCCATGCCGAGAACAACATCCCGACCGTGTCGCCGCAGCAGGCGTCGCGCGGCCGCGCGATGCACTGGATCCGCGTCGAGCGCTACTACGAGGGCAACTTCCCCGACGTGCGCGTGAAGTTCCGCCCGGTGCTCTGCCAGCAGTGCGACAACGCGCCCTGTGAAGCGGTGTGCCCGACCTACGCCGCGCATCACAACGAGGACGGCCTCAACGCGCAGGTCTACAACCGCTGCATCGGCACGCGCTACTGCGCCAACGCCTGCACCTACAACGTCCGCTTCTTCAACTTCTTCAACCCCGAGTGGCCGAAGCCGTTGAACCTGCAGCTCAATCCGGACGTGTCGATCCGCGAAGTCGGCGTGATGGAGAAGTGCACGTTCTGCGTGCAGCGCATCAAGGCCGCCAAGACCGCCGCCAAGGCCGAGAATCGCGCCATCGTCGATGGCGCGCTGCAGCCGGCGTGCGCGCAGTCGTGCCCGACGTCGGCGATCGTTTTCGGCGACCTGAACGATCCGAACAGCCGCGTCGCCAGGCTCGCGAAGTCGCCGCGCGGCACCAAGCTCCTGGAAGATCTCGGCGCCGAGCCGAAGATCACCTATCTCTCAAAGCAGCCCTGGCATGAATCGGACGCTTACTAAACCGTTCACGGACGACATGGTTCGTCCGGTGATGAACACGACGGTCTGGTTCTGGGCCATCGTGCTCGCCACCGGCACGGTCGTGGCCTGTGGCGCGGCGGCGTGGGCGTACCAGCTGTGGTACGGCATCGGCGTCAGCGGCAAGCGGTGGCCGACGTTCTGGGCGCTGTACCTGACGAACTTCGTGTTCTGGATCGGCATCAGCCATGCGGGCACCCTGATCTCGGCGATCCTGCGTCTCGTGAACGCCGGCTGGCGGCGTCCGGTGACGCGCGTCGCCGAAGTCATCACCGTGTTCGCGTTGATGATCGGCGCGATGTTCCCGATCATTCACCTCGGCCGACCGTGGCTGGCGTTCTGGTTGTTCCCGTATCCCAGCGCGCGGGAGATCTGGCCGAACTTCCGGTCGCCGCTGGCGTGGGACTTCTTCGCCATCAACACCTATCTCACGGGCAGCCTGCTGTTCCTGCTGCTGCCGATGATCCCGGACTTCGCGACCATTCGCGATCGCGCGACCGGCTGGCGCAAGAAGGTCTACGGCACGCTGTCGTTTGGCTGGCGCGGCACCACGAAGCAGTGGAACCGCCTCGAATCCGCGATGCAGATCATGGCGATCGCCATCCTGCCCGTCGCCGTCTCCGTCCACACCATCGTGTCGTTCGACTTCTCGATGGCGAACGTGCCGATGTGGCACTCGACGATCTTCGGCCCCTACTTCGTGGCCGGCGCGATCTTCAGCGGCATTGCGGCGCTGATCATCGCGATGGCGGCGCTTCGCAAGGCGCTTGGCTTCGAGAAGTACCTGTTGCCGCTGCACTTCGATAACCTCGGCAAGCTGCTGCTGTTGATGAGCATCCTGTGGGGCTACTTCGTGTTCAACGAGCGCCTCACCGTCTGGTACGGCAACGAGCACCACGAGATGGCGGTGTTCTGGGCCACGCAGCGCGGCCAGTTCGCGCCGCTCTACTGGACGATGGTGGTCTGCAACTTCGTGGTGCCGATCGCCATCCTCTCGAACCCTTACACCCGCAACATCGTCGGCTGCGTCATCGCGTCGTGTGGCGTGGTGGTCGGTATGTGGCTGGAACGCTTCCTGATCGTGGTGCCGTCGCTGAATCACAAGGCGCTGCCGTATGCGTGGGGCAACTACACGCCGACGCCGGTGGAGCTCTACATCATGGCGGCGACGTTCGCGGCGATGATCCTGCTCTACACGCTGTTCGCCAAGTTCGTGCCGATCATCGCCATCTGGGAGATGAAGGCCGGTGACTTCGTGCATCCGCCGCAGCAGGGGATTGGCGCCGGCGATCCGCATCGCATCGACACCGCGGCCGCGCCCTCGTCGACTGGAGCCGTATCGTGAGCGCGATTTACGGGCTGTATGCCGACCCCGCCCTGGCGCAGCGCGCGGTGAACAACCTGCGCGCGGCTGGCGTCGCCGATGCTGACATTACGGTCATCTCGTCCGAGCCCTTCGAGCACCTCGAGTTCGGCCATCGCGACGCGAAGACGGCGATGCCGTGGATTGCGACGGGGGCCGGCGCCGCCGGGCTGATGCTCACGTATTACCTGCTCGGCGCGTCGCAGCGCTCGTGGCCGCTGGTGACGTCGGGCATGCCGGTGGTCCCGCTGTGGACGAACCTGATCATCATCTTCGAGATGACCATGCTGAGCGCCATCCTGGCGACGGTGGCCACGTTGATCTACACCGCCTTCATCTCCGAGCGCGGCAAGATGTACGACCCGGAGGTCTCGGACGGCTACATCCTGGTCGGCGTCGAGAATCCATCGGATGCCGAGAAGCTCGAGCCTGCGCTGACGATCGACGGCGGCAGGGTCAAGCGCTCGTAACTTCCGTTTCGAGACCTTTCTCTCATGCGTTTAGCCGGTCTTGTCCTTGTGTGTACCGCGCTGTCGGCAGCGTCGGTGTCGGCCCAGGCTCCGATCAGCGGATCGGCGAATCGCAAGCAGGCGACCGCGATCCGTGTGCCTAACGGATCGATCCGCGTCGACGGCCGGCTGGATGACGAGGTGTGGCGGCGGGCGACGCCGATCACCGACTTCGTGCAGAAGGAACCCGTCGAGGGCGCGCAGCCGACCGACGCGATGGACGTGCGCATCGCGTATGACGATGACGTGCTGTATGTCGGCGCGCGGATGCAGAGCAAGGACGGCCGCATCCAGGCGCCGCTCGGCCGCCGCGACAACATCGACCAGGCGGAGCACATCCTCGTGTCGTTCGACACCTTCCTCGATCGACGGACGGCGTCCGTGTTCGGCGTCACCGCCAGCGGCGTGCGCATCGATCGCTACCACGCCAACGACCAGGAAGAGTCGTTTGATGCCGGGTTCGATCCAGTGTGGCGCGCTGAGACGATCATCAGCGGCGACCAGTGGACAGCGGAGCTGTGGATCCCGTTCTCGCAGCTGCGCTTCAATCCGCGGACCGATCAGACGTGGGGCCTGAACCTGTATCGCTTTCGGCCCACGCTGGATGAGGCCGACTACTGGATCGTGGTGCCGCGCACCGTGCGTGCCTGGTCCTCGCGATTCGGCGACCTGACCGGCATCACGGGCATCGTCCCGCCGCGTCGCATCGAGGCGTTGCCGTATATCGCCGGTGCGTCCACGGTGAACGGCGATCGCGACGAGCGTAATCCGTTTGATGATGGCAAGAATCTCGATGGGCGTATCGGCGCCGACATCAAGATGGGGCTTGGCCCGAATCTCACCCTCGAGACGGCCATCAATCCGGACTTCGGCCAGGTGGAGGCCGATCCCGCCGAAGTGAACCTGACCGCCTTCGAGACCCGCTTTCCAGAGAAGCGCCCGTTCTTCACCGAGGGCGCGGGCCTGTTCAACATCGGTCACCCGAACTTCTATTACTCGCGCCGCATCGGCACGCGCCCGATCGGGCCGGCGAGCGGTGACTACGTTGATTACCCGGACAGCAACTCGATCATGGCCGCGGCCAAGCTGACCGGCCGGTTGCCGTCGAAGACGTCGATCGGCCTGATCACCGCGGTCACCGACGATGAGGATGCGCGCGTGGCGAGCGGGCCATCGCTCGAGCAGCGTGACGTCGATGTGGCGCCGCACGCGTATCACGTCGTTGGGCGCGTGTTGCAGGAGTTCGGCCCGTCGGCATCGACGGCGGGATTCCTGGTTAACTACGTGCACCGCGACTTCAAGGACGGCAGTACGCTGGCCGATCTCTACACCCGCAATGCGGTGGGCGTCGCCGGCAACACCGTGTTGCGCTTCAACGGCGGGAAGTACGAATTCAGGGCGTCGGGCGGCGGCTCGTACCTGAACGGCTCCGAGCGGGCCGTGGAGCGCGTGCAGCGATCGAGCGCGCATTACGCGCAGCGTCCGGATCGCGAGTACTCGCGGCTCGATCCGACGCTGACCTCGCTGGCGGGGTGGACTGTGCAGATGGCGTTCGACAAGACCAGTGGCCGGCACTGGCTGTGGGGCGCCAACACCAAGATCGACTCGGAGAATTTCGAGTCGAACGATTACGCGCAGTTGAACGGCGCCGACGGCTGGCTGTCCAACGCCAACCTGCGCTGGCGCGAAACGCAGCCCGGCAAGGTGTTCCGCAGCTACTATTTCCAGATCGACGCGCAGACGGACACCACGCTGCGCCGGACCATGCAGACCGGTCACGTGCGTGCCACGGCCAATGCGACGTGGGCCAATTTCTGGGCGTCGCAGATTCAGGTGTCGCGCAACCTCGCCACGACCAGCGTGTCGCTGACCCGCGGTGGTCCGTTGATGTCGCGAGGCCCTGGCTGGACGACCAACATCAGCGTCGGCAACCGCGTCACGTCGCGCACCCGCGTCGCCGCCAACGTGTATTTTCAGTCGAATGATGATGGCGCGGACACCAAGCGCGTCACGGGCACTTTTTCGATGCGTCCCGGCCCGCGCTGGTCGTTCTCCGTGGCGCCGTACTACGACCGTGTCACCGAGCCGCAGCAGTACATCAGCACGTTGTCGGGCGGGCGTCCGGTGACGTATGACAATCGCTACGTATTCGCGTTCATCGATCGCAGCACGATGTCGACGGAGTTCCGCCTCGGGCTCACGTTGAAGCCGGACCTGAACCTCGACGTGTATGCGGAGCCGTTCGCCGCGTCGGGCCGTTACTACGACTATGGGGAATTGCTGGAGCCGGGTAGCCGCGAGCGTTTGCGGTACGGCACCAGTGGAACGATCTTGTCGGTGAATCCTGACGGCAGTCAGGTTGTGAACGTCGGCAACACATCATTCACGCTGCGCAACCGGGATTTCAACACCCTGTCGTTCCGCAGCAACGTCGTTCTGCGCTGGGAATGGCGGACGGGATCGACCCTCTACGTGGTGTGGCAGCAGGACCGCGCCGGCACGGAGACGATCGGCACGCGCGTCGGCGTCAGCGATTCCTTCCGCTCGCTCACCGCCCCCGGCGCGAACATCTTCCTGATCAAGACCTCCTTCTGGATTCCGGTGAAGTGACTTTGTAACGGGGACTGACATCGCCCCCCGTGCTTTTGATGCAATTCCTGCCATTCGTCGCTTTCGCTGTCGCAGAATGTTCAATATCGCTTAAGTGATCTGCGGATTTCTTCCGCATCGCTAGTGGGCAACGGTTGGTCGACCAGCTCCAGCCAGTTGCCGGGGAGGCCGACCGGATCCGCGTCGAGGATGCCGCGCCCGTTGCCGAGCCGCTCCGCAAGGCTTGACCAGCGCCAGTGGCTCGCGCTGCGAACGAGGCCGGCCTTGAGGGGATTCTGCTCGACGTAACGCAGGCAGTTGTAGTAGTAGCGTTCGTTGAACACTCTCGACGCCTTGAAACGATCGCCGTAGACATGGCCCTGGCCCACCGTCGCTGTTTGTGTCCGCCATCGCTTGGCGTGGGTTGTAGTCAGGCGATGCAGGAACGCCGAGATGTCCCATTCGACTTCGACCCAGAAGACGAAATGCCAATGATTGCGCATGATGCAGTACGCAGTTATTCGCACTGGGCACAGGCTCTTCGCCCACGCGACCAATCGAAGGAATTCCTCGAACTCTTGTGGGGTCTGGAACAAGGGCCGCTTGTCATTGCTGCGATTGACGACGTGGACGATTGAACCGGCTGGCAGATTTCGCGAATTCCTGGGCATGAGAACCTCCTGACGCGCGGATTGAGCAATCCAGGCGCCATCCACAGGAGGTGGCAGGTCCTGCGCTATTTGAAGGGCCAGAACGCAGAAACTGAAACGAAATCCGTGGGGGCGACGTCAGTCCCCGTTACAAATGTCAGGGGAGTGGGTAGGTGGCGGAGATGATGTCGAGGTACTTGCGGGTTTCCCGGTAGGCCACCGCGGTTCCGGCTCGCACGCGGTTGGCGTGCTGCGGGCCGGCGTTGTAAGCGATCAATGCGAGCCGAGGATCCTGATCGTAAGCGCGCAGTAACTCGGCGAAATACTGGATGCCCCCTCGCAGGTTCTCGAGCGGGTGCCACGGATCGACGCCAAGCGCGGCGGCGGTGGCTGGCATCAGCTGCATCAAACCGATCGCCCCGGCTCGTGAGATGGCGCGCGCGTTGCCGCCGGATTCCGCGGCGACCATCGCGCGGATCAAGTTGCTTGGCACCTGATACTTCTTGGCGAGCAACTCGAGCTCCGTGTTGATGTCGCTCGCAAGCGCGGTGGTCGGCAACGGCTCTGGCCCCGAAGCCGGCGGCGATGCGATCGGCTCGCGCCATCTCGACTCGAGGAACTCCGCCACTTGCGTCCGCGTGAATCCGGCCATCAGGCGCGCTTGCGCGCCGTCCAGATCAGCGACCGTCAGGTGTCCCCGCAGCACGTCTGAGATCTCCTTCGCGCTGTGACCCACCATCGCCATCTGCCAGGCGACGTGGTCGCGCCGGCGCACGTTGGTGTCGCAGGGGAGGGCGCTGGGTGTCGTCCAGTCGACACCCTCGCCCAGGGAGCTGCCGATCACGCTCTCGGCCAGGCGTTGGAATTCAGCGGCCTTCGCGGCGGATGATGTGCCGGTCTCCGCGCGAATCAGGGCGTTGTACTGACGTGAGAGGCCCGGTAGCGAGTTCAAGGCGCATTCCGGAGCCGGCGCCGCAGCGAACGCTACCGCCGCCAAACCGGCCAACATCGAGGCAAGCATCTACCGCTGGATTGGCAAGCGGCATGCCAGCTCACTCCGAGTCCACGCAGACGCTACCGCGCCAGGACTGTCGGATCGAATCCCTTGCCGTGCGTGTAGCTGGCGCCAACCGCGCCGACGACTGCGGTCTCGCGCGTCAAGCCAACGAGTTGTCGCAGGCGATACACCGCTTCAATGCCGGTGCAGTGCGCGCCCATCAGCTGGCGCACGCCGAACTCCTTGAGCTTGCCCGCCGTCCACGCCAGCGTCTCGTCGCTGGCCGCGAACAAGTGGAATCCACCCATTGCCGCATGGATGGGCGCGCACTGCACCGGCATTGAAGCGGTGTATCGCCTGCGACAACTC
>DATMJU010000760.1:0-3061 GCA_035553795.1 Vicinamibacterales bacterium | reverse complement strand
GTCGAGGCGGTCGGCCGTCTCGCCGAGCAGCGTCACAAAGCGCCGCGCGACGTTGCCGAAGCCGATCAGGACGAGCGTCAGCTCGGGTTGATTCATCCTAGGCAACGGATGCCGGCAGCGACGCCAAGAGCTCTTTCAGGCGATCCAGGCCGGCGCGGTTGTACTCGGGCGGCTCGCCGAAGCCGAGACGCAGGTAGCCGTCCATGCCGAAGTGATCGCCGGGCACGGTCAGCACGCTCTTCTCCACGCGCAGCCGGTTCACCAGCTCCGTCGAGTTGATCTTGTGATCGTAGCGGACGTAGACGATCGCGCCGGCTTCCGGCTTGATCCAGGTGAAGCCGCCGGCTTCCTTCAACCACTCCTCGATCAGGGGCAGGTTGCGGCGCAGGATGCCGCGTGTGCGCTCGAACAGCCGCGCGCGCCGCTCGGGTTGCAGCGCCACTCGCGCCATGCGATCGCTCAGCGCACCTGGCGCGATGGTGACGTAGTCGTGGTACGACCAGAGCGAGGCGATGAGCGAGGGCGGTCCGACGATCCACCCGATGCGCAGGCCCGGCAGGCCATACGCCTTCGACAAGCCGCTGGTGATGATCGCGCGCGGCGACCGGCCCCACATCGACGCCGTTTCAACGCCGTCGATCTCCGCTCCGCGATAGACCTCGTCCGACAGGATCCACGCGCCGTGACGATCGGCGGCGCGCGCAATCGCGTCGAGATCTGACGCGGTCAGGCGTGCCCCGGTCGGGTTGTTCGGGTTGCAGATGACGATCATCTTGGTCTTCGCGGTGACCAGCGAATCGAGCGCGGCAATGTCGACGCGCCACCGGCCGGCGGCGTGATCCTCCACCAGCTTCCATTCGCGGATCGTGCCGCCGAAGGCGCGCGACAACCCCCACGTCTGCATGTAGTTGGGGACCAGCATCACCACTTCGTCGCCCGGCTCGATCAGGTTGAAGGTGGTGATGAAGTTGGCTTCCGACCCGCCGTTGGTGACTTCGATGTGGTCGATGCCGGCGCCAGGATACATGGTGGCGATGGCCCGGCGCAGGTCGATGGTGCCGTTCGACTGGGTGTAGACCAGGGGCTGGTCCAGCAGGCCTTCGAGGCCGGCGCTGTCTTCGATCAGTTCACGCGGTGTCAGCGGGCGGACGCCGCTTTCCGAGAGATTGAACTCCACCAGGTTCTCGTAGGTGGACTGCATCCGCTCCATCGCGAACTGTTCGAGTTTCATGCCCGGCAGTATACTTTCAGTGCTTAGGCACTGAAATGCGCGAGGAACCAATCCCCAGGTTCGTCCGGGTTCCTTCCCGGGAATTCGCGATGGGCGCCGACGATGGCGCCGACGATGAACGGCCGTCTCATCGGGTACAGGTCGACACCTTCTACGCGTCAGTGCATCCGATTACGATCGGCCAGTACGCGGAGTTCACGCGCGAGACCGGACACGGTGCGCCGGGCATCCGCGACCTCCCGATGTTCGTGACACCAGCGCACGAATCTTCATTCCGTGAACTCGCGATGCCGTACGTGTGGCGCGGCGGCGATCCACCGCGCGAGCGCGGCCGCCATCCGGTGACGATGGTCACGCATGCCGATGCCACGGCGTATTGCCGATGGCTCAGCGGCCGCATCGGCCGGCTGGTGCGTCTCCCAACCGAGGCTGAATGGGAACGCGCCGCCCGGGGCGATCGCGATGGCGCGCGCTATCCGTGGGGTGATGACGTGGACGCCTCGCGCGCGAACTTCCTGCCCGATCCCGCGCTGAAGCGCCATCGCGGCACGCGTCCGGTTGGCTGCTACCCGCCGAACGATCTGCAGCTCTACGACATGGCCGGAAACGTGTGGCAGTGGGTGGCGGACTGGTATCGCCCCGATTCGTACAGGAACGGCGAGACCCGCAACCCGCGCGGTCCGGGCGGCGGCACGCTGCGCCTGGTGCGCGGCGGTTCGTGGGTGACGCACGATGTCGACCAGCTGCGCTGCGCGCATCGCCACAAGGTGCCGCCCGACACCTATGCCTACAGCATTGGTTTCAGGGTCGTCTATTCGGACGACGGGACGGAGGAGCGAACCTAGGGCTTGGGACCTGGGGCTTGGGGAGTTCCAAGCTACTTGATAGCCGCAGAGAGCCGCACCTGTGCTCGAATCTCGAGTTCGCCAGGGGCGACTGGCGTTGAGGCGTCCGCTTTCGCCGCCATTGCGTATTGCCGCATTATCGGTATCGGTTCGCCTGCGGAGACTTCCTCGATCTTCAGGACGCGATCGATGGTCCTGCTGGAGCCGGTCGCGAGCGCTTGAGCCTTTGACATCGCATTCCTGACCGCCAGCTGCAGCGCCTCAGTGACAAGTTGTTCGCGCCCCTTCACGTCAAAACGTAATCCGTGAATCATGGTGGCGCCAGAGGCAACCACTGCATCGAGCACGTCGCCCAATCGCGCGAGATCATCGACCCGCACTTCCACCGTGTTCCTAGCAAGGTAGCCGCGAGGCGTCTGCTTGCCATCGGCGTAGTCGAACTCGAGCTGCAGATCGATCGCCGTGGTCTTGACGGCTGCTTTTGCGATGCCGAATGCCGCAAGCCTCGTTTGCACGGCTGTCATCGCTTGGGCATTGCGCTGCTGCGCATCCTTTGACGTCTTTGAGCGACTTTCCGCGCCGATGCTGACCCAGGCTTGGTCCGGAGTGCCCTTCACGAGGCCTTCTCCGCTCACGACGATCTGAGGAGGCTCGGGCGCACTTTGCGCGCGCACTACAGGGGGCAGCAGCAACAAGCTCAACAGCGCTAGCGAAACACTCTTCATGTCCCCATCTTAGCGGAGCGAGCGTCTCAGGCTCAGCAGTGCTCCGGCGACACGATCGGCGAGCTTCGTGACCGAGCGTGACTCGGTCTCGCTAAGGTACGAGAGCCGACCCGCAAGGCTCACCAGGTAGATGACCTCGCGTGTCGAGCTGAACGCAATGTCGAGAAATCGAAGGTAGTCGCCAAGCGATTCGCGCGCACAGCCTTCAACGATGTTGGTCGATGCGGATACCGCAGCGCGGCGTAGCTGACTCTGAAGCC
>DATMJU010000759.1:0-7641 GCA_035553795.1 Vicinamibacterales bacterium | reverse complement strand
GTCCTGCACGGAGAACTGCTGTGTGCGCGCGGGGATCACGAAGCGGCATCCCAGATCGCCACTCAGCTGGCGTCCCGAGGCGATCTTTCTGACCTTCAACGCGCCAAGGTGCGAGGCATGCTGGGCCATTGCGCTTTTGACAAAGGGAACAGCGCCCGGGGAGCAGAGCATCTTCGCGCGGCGATTCAGCTCGCCGCGCGAGCAGGCAACGCCACCGAAGAGAGCCGACTACGCCTGCTGCTGTTCCGCAACCAAGTTCGCTTTCTGGGGCTTGGAGAGGCTGGGGGCGACCTAGACACACTGCGGCGCAGGGTTCACGAAGCCGGAGACCCTTCCATTGCCCTGCTCTTTCATGTCGCCCTCACCGAGTTGGCCGCGAAACTGTCGCTTCTCCCGCGAGCACGGAGGCATCTTGAGACGGCGCGATCGTTCCTGCCGCTGATCACGAACCTATCCGTGCACCGTCAGTTCCGGCATACGGAATTCGTGCTTACCCTGGAGGAAGGCAACAGTGCAGAGGCCTTGCGCCTCGCCCTTGATCTCGCCGGGGATGAACGGGTCGACTCGACCACGGCCAACCTTCGGACGAGCGTCGCGCATCTGCTGATCATGCAATCGAGATTTGATGAGGCAGAGCAATGGCTCCAGCGCGCCCATGCGGCCTCGCCGAAAGGCGGAGGGAGCGAGCTTGGCATTCTCGACACGATGATGTTTCTCAAGTTGTCCCGAGGCGCAACTGCCGACGCCGCTATGTGGGACGAATTGATTCAGCAGCTGGTGAAGAAGAACAGCGGGCTTCGCGATTCGTCGTACTGGCTCTGGCACGTTTTGACGCATGCACGTTGGCTTTTCGCGCTTGGACGATTCACTGACGGGGTAACAGCGCTACGAGATGCGATGCCACAGATTGTGCGGCTCGCAGATCGCCGGCTCCTCGCCAAGGCAAAGCTACTCATAGCCGAAGGCACCGGACACTCCGGACACACCGCACCGGCAATGTCGCTTGTCGAGGAGGCACTCGACGCCCCAACAGATCTGACTCCGGAAATTCTTGCGGAGGCCTCGCGCATCATCGGTGCGCTGGCGGCTGCCGAAGATCCTTTCGCCGGATTGGCGTACTACGAGCGCGCCGAGCAAACGCTGGCTACGCTCAATTTCAAGGCGCTGGCGGATGCAGCAGCTACTGAACGCCAGCAAACAATCGCACCGGACTCGCCCCATCCCGGCGCAGACGTTGTATCAGGCGCTGTCTGGATAGAGAGATTGGCGGCGATTCTTACCGTGGGTGGTCACCCCGACCTGCTGGCTGACCAAACGCGGGCGCTCATCACCAGCACCCGGGCAGCAATGTCGAGCAATGTGGCGGAGATTGAACCGCAGACAGCAAGGGCCCAAGCACGGCGCGTCAATCATATTCCGCTAGGGAGGAAGGGGACCAAACAACTGGAATTGCGGGTCGAGCCTGCATTAAGCCCAACCAGCCGGGCGACCCTGATGGGCATCAAGCGGATCGTCCAAAGCTCACTCGAACTCGCAAACGCCCGGGCGAAAGAGCGTGAACAGGCCGCCCTGTGGCCCGCAAAGTCTGCAGAACGCAGATTAGGACTGATCTGTTCGTCTGAACGCATGCTGGGCCTTATCCAAACGGTGCAGCGCGTGGCGCCAACATCCGCGACCGTCCTGCTGACGGGCGAGACCGGCGTGGGCAAGGAGCTTATCGCGAGCGCATTGCACCAGGCTTCACTGCGAAGCGAGCGCACCTTCCTCCCCTTCAACTGCAGCACCTTCCCCAGGGAGATGATTGACAGCCAGCTGTTCGGCCACAAGCGCGGTTCGTTCACCGGGGCTATCGGCGATTCGGCAGGCGTGATTCGATCAGCCGCTGGAGGCACGCTGTTCCTCGACGAAATCGGCGAGATGGCAATCGAGACGCAGCCAAAGCTGCTTCGCTTTCTCGAATCAGGCGAGATCCTTCCGCTTGGGGAAACCAGGCCGCAGTCTGTCGACGTGCGCATCGTCGCCGCGACCAATGCCAATCTCGATCAAATGGTGGCGGAGGGCAGCTTCCGCGAGGACCTCTTCTATCGGCTGAACGTCGTCCGCATTGACATCCCGCCGCTGCGGGAGCGACGCGAAGAGATTCCTGCCCTTGTCGAGCACTTCCTGGGAAGGTTTGGCAGCGAGCTGCAGAAACCGCTGCTTCGCATCGCCGACGAAACGCTCGAGTACCTGATCCTGTATCGATGGCCCGGCAACGTGCGACAACTCGCGAATGAGATTCGCCGTCTCGTCGCGATGGCCGAGCCCGGCAGCGTCATCATGCCCGCTCACCTCTCCAGCGACATCGCCGACAGCCGGCGCACGCTGCCGGTTCATCGATCGCCGCGACTATTCGACGAGGTGGTGACGCGCATCGATCAGCCGCTGGCAGCGGCGGTCGAACACATCGAACGTGCTGCTATTCAACGCGCGCTCGCGATGACGGACGGACATCTGGACGAAGCAGCGCGGATCCTGGGGCTTTCGCGAAAGGGGCTCTACCTCAAGCGCCAGCGTCTCAACCTCGGCTGACTGTCGCAACCCGAAACGAGGCGGCAGGCCTGTTCTGGCGCGGCTGTTACTCAGATCGCAAGGTGACGATCGGATCCACCCGGGTGGCACGCCACGCCGGCACAAGGGTCGCGAGGATCCCCACGCCGATCATGATCAGCGTCACGCTGCTGAACGTGCCAGGATCGTACTGACTGACGCCGAACAACAGCGTCGCCATCACGCGCACGAGCATCGCGGCCAACACGAGGCCCACGACCACGCCGATCAGCGTCGGCTTCAATCCCTCGATCACGATCAGCTGCAACACACCTTGCACCGGCGCGCCGAGCGCCATGCGGATGCCGATCTCCCTCACCCGCTGCCGCACCGTGTACGCCAGCACGCTGTAGATGCCGACGCTCGCCAGCACCAGCGCCAGCAGCGCGAACGCACCGAACAGCAGCATTGCCAGCGGCCGCTGCCCCAACGACTCCTCCACCACCTCGTCCAGCGTCTGGATATCGAGCACCGGCTGCTCCGCGTCGAGCGCGCGGACCGTGTTCACCACCGGGCGCGTCAGCGACTGCGGCGCCGTCGCCGTGCGCACCAGCAGCGTCGAGCCGTTGTAGCCAAACTGCGCCGCCGGCGCGTACACCGCCGTCTCCGAATCGGCGATGCTGGCGTCGAGCGCCCCCATCTTCACTTCCTTCACTACGCCGACGATCTCCGCCGGCTCCTTCGTCATCATCAGCAGCGTGAGGTGGCGGCCCAGCGGGTCCTGCCCGGGGAAGAACCGCTCGGCCGTGCGCTCGCTGATGATCACCACGCGCTTCTTGCCGAAGCCGTCCGCGTCCGTGAAGTCACGGCCCGACACGAACGGAATCCGCGCCGTCTGGAAGTAGCCGGGCGACGGCAGCCGCACCGCCACCACCGGCATCTCGGATTCCTTCATCGGCGGCATCCCGTCATACGACACGTACTGCGTGGACCCGCCCTGCATCGGCACCGTGTCGACCCACGCCGCCGATTGCACGCCCGGCAGCGCCTTGACGCTGTCGAGCAGGCGCGAGAAGAACTGGTTGCGCACGTCCTCGGTCGGATACTTCGCGTTGGGAACGGTGATCGTCGCCGTCAGCACGTTCGACGGATCGAAGCCGGGATCGACACCGCGCAGGCCGCTCAGGCTGCGCATCAACAGGCCGGCGCCAATCAACAGCATCAGCGCCAGCGCCACTTCGGACACGACCAGGATGCTGCGCACACGGCCATCGCCGCCCGATGAATTGCCGCGGCCCGGTCCGGTCTTCAACGCATCATTCGCGTCACGGCCGGTGAGCTGCCAGGCGGGAACGAACGCGGCGAGGAGGCCGGCCGCGATCGCGAGCGCGGCAGTGAACATCAACACGCGCTCGTCGACGACGACCTCGTTGGCGCGCGGCAACGCCGTGCCAAACGCCAGCTTGATCGCATCCACGCCGAGATAGGCGGCAAGAAAACCCGCAAGACCGCCGCCGGCGCCGAGCACCATGCCTTCGGTCAGCAGCTGCTGCACCACGCGCAGACGGCTCGCCCCTAGCGCGGCCCGCACCGCGATCTCCTTCGCGCGGCCGTGGGTGCGCACCAGCATCAGGTTGGCGAGGTTCGCGCACGCGATCAGCAGCACCAGGGCGACCGATCCAAGCAGCACGAGCAGCGACGATCGCGCATCGCCAACCAGGTCCTCATGCAGCGGACGGATCAGCGAGCCCCAGTCCTTGTTCTCTTCCGGATACTGCAGCTCGAGCCGTTTCGAGATCGCATCCATGTCCGCGTTGGCGCGCGCGACGTGGACGCCCGGCTTCAACAACGCGATGCCGCGATAGTTGTGATTGGCGCGCTCGGCCACTTCTTCCGGCGTCCACTGCAGCGGGACGTAGACCTGCGCCTGGTTCACCAGGGCATCCGCGTCTGGAGCAATGCCCACCACCGTGTGGGGGACGCGATTCAAGGTGATTTGCCGCCCGAGGATCGACGGATCACCGCCGAAGCGGGTGCGCCAGAACGCGTTGGTCAGGATCGCCGTTCGCTCGCCGCCCGCACGCTCTTCTGCTTTCGTGAACCCGCGGCCGATGAACGGCTCGAGACCGAGGATGGGCAGGAACGTAGACGAGGCGCGCAGCACGTTGACCGCGTCCGGCTCGCCCTGTCCCGTGAGCGTGCGGCGGCCACCGCGGTAGATGGCCATCTGCTCGAACACCTGGTTCTGCTGGTCCCAGTCGATGAAGTTGGCCGGCGACAGCGCAAACACCTCCATGCCCGCAAACGTCGTCTGCGGCGGCGTGTGCCAGACGCGCATGATGCGATCGGCGTTCTCGAACGGCAGCGGCTTCAGGATCACCGCGTTGACCACGGTGAAGATCGCCGAGTTCACGCCGATGCCGAGGCCGAGGATCACGATGCCGGCGATCGCAAAGCCGGGCGCCTTGATCAGCGAGCGGACACCGTAACGAACGTCGCGCACCAGCGACTCGAAGGCCGGCAGCCCGCGCCGATCGCGAATCGCCTCCTTGGTGCCTTCAACACCGCCCAGCGAGATGATCGCCCGCCGACGCGCCTCCGCCGGCGTCATGCCGGCGCGGATGTTGTCGTCGATGTGCAGTTGCAGGTGGCTTTCGAGCTCGGCCGAGATCTCACGGTCTGATTTTCCGGTCGCAAACACGCCGAAGAAGCGCAGAAGCCAAGCGCGCAGGGATTTCATAGGGATTCTCAATCGCAGCGAAGTGTCTTGACGGGATCCACCCGCAACACACGCGCGGCAGGAATGGCGGCGGCAACCAGCGCCACCGTCAACAACGCGGCCACTACCCCGCCGATGGTCAGGGGATCGGCGCCGCTGACGCCAAATAGCTGGCTTGCAACAAGGGGCGAGAGCGCGATCGCGATCGCCACGCCGCCAACCACGCCGATCACCGTCAGCTTCATGGCCTGCGACACGATCAGCGTCACCAGGCCTCGCGGCGACGCGCCAAGCGCCAGCCGGATGCTTATCTCTCGCGTGCGTTCGGCCACGACGAGCGACAGCACGCCGTAAACACCAACCGCCGCGAGCACCAGCGCCAGCACGCCGAAGGCCAGGATCAGCCCCATCACGAACAGGCGCTCCGATACGGATGCCGATCGCAGCGCCTCCATCGTCTTCACGTTACCGGGAATGAGACGTGGATCCACTTCGCGCAGCGCCGCGCGGATCGACGGCGCGAGCTGCATGGGATCGCCCGTCGTGCGAACGACCAGCAGAGGCGCAACCGGAACCGCCTGGAGGTAGTTCACGTAGACCTCCGCGGCTGGCGCCACATCGAGCCGCTGATGCCGCAGGTCATTGACGATTCCGATCACAGTGGCTTTGCGGACCGGTGAGCTGGGCCCGAGGTGAATCTGGCGGCCGAGCGGATCCTCATCACCGAACATCTTTCGCGCGAAGGCTTCGTTGATCACCACCACGCGAGGCGCATCGGCGTTGTCGGCGTCCGTGAACCCGCGGCCGCGCCGCACCTCGATACCCATGGTCTCGAAGTAGCGGTGCACCGCCCTGAGGAAATCCGCCTCCGGCCACTGCCCATCGGGCGGGATGCGTCCTTCCACGGCAACCTGCGTGCTGGAGTTCGCGCCGCCGAGCGGCAGCCGCGTGGTGCCTCCCGCAGACACGACTCCGGGGACCGCTTCGAGGCGCTGGAACAGCCGTTGATAGAACCCGGTTCGCTGCGCATCATCGCGATACTGCGACGGCGCATTGATCGCCATCGTCAGCAACCGGTCGCCATTGAAGCCGGCATCGACGTTCAACACCGAGATGAAGCTGCGTCCGAGCAGCACAGCGCCGATCGACAACACCACCGCGAGGCCGACTTCGGCGGCGACCAGCGCGCCGCGCAATCGACGCCGGCCGTCGCCGGTGGTGCGGACCCCTTCGCCGATCGATTCGCGGACCGACACGCGCGAGGCGCCAAGGCCGGGCATCATACCGACGATGGCGCCGCAGAGGATGGCGATGGCCATGGTGAACAGCACCACGGTCCAATTGGTGGTGACTTCGTCAATGCGTGGGGTATCCGCCGGCGCCCAGCTCACGAGCAGCGGCGTCACCCAGTTCGCGAACACTAGTGCGAGGGCCGCACCAAGCGACGACAGCACCAGGCTCTCGACTATCACCTGCTGCAGCAGTCGCGATCGACGCGCGCCGAGGGCCGCGCGCAGCGCCAGCTCGCGGTGCCGGGCCACCCCTCGCGCCAGCATCAAGTTCGCGACGTTCACGCACGCGATCAGCAGCACCACGCCGACACTGCCGAGCAACAGCAGCATCGTCGATCGCACCGGCGCGATTGCCTGCTCGTGCAGCGGGATAGCATGTGCCGACCAACCGCCGTTGTCCTGGGGATACGCCTGCACCAGTTGGCGCCAGGCAACGTCGAGATCGGCCCGCGCCTCGTCGAGCGACACACCGTCTTGCAGCCGCGCCACGACGGCCAGCATCCGCTCGGAGCGAGTCATCGATCCGGGCCTGGGCTCGAGGATCGGAATCCAGAAGTCGACCTCGCTGGACGAGGCGAAGCTGACCGGCGCCTGCAGCATCGACGGATACGGCAGGAGGAACCCCTTCGGCATGACGCCGACAATGGTGGCGGCGCTGCGGCCTTCGTTGAAGGTGCGGCCGACCACGGCTGGGTCGCCGGCAAACAGGCGCTGCCAGAGCGCATGGCTGATGACAATCGTGCCGGGGTCATCGCCAGGCTGCAGCGTGCGGCCAAACATTGGTTGCGCGCCAACCAGGCCGAAGAGGCCCGGCGTGACCCGCGCGCCTTGCACCGGCACGTTCTCGCCATTGAGCAACAGCGATGCGGGCGTGATCCTGGCCTCGAGCATCCCCATCGACGCGACCGTTGTCATCGAGCTCTCGAGATCGCGCGCGTTCGCGTGCGAGAGCGCGTTGTATTGCCGGCGCGCTTCGGGATGGCTGGTCCAGATGGTGACGAGCTGATCGGGATTCGCGTACGGGAGCGGTGCGAACAGCACGCCGTGGACGACGCTGAAGATGGCGCTGTTGACGCCAATGCCGATCACCAGCGTCAGGAT
>DATMJU010000758.1:0-7861 GCA_035553795.1 Vicinamibacterales bacterium | reverse complement strand
AGATAGACCATCGAGCCGCTCGGCGACACGGCGAGGTGCGCTCCGCCGGACAGGTTGGTGAACAGGCTGTCGAGTCGCGGCTCCGCGCGGCCGACGGTGATGGTATTGCCGCTACGCTCGATTGGCGCTGACAACAGCGTCTGTTCGTTCACGAAGATCAGCAGCTCGCGACCGTCAGCGCCTGCGATATGGCGCGCGAAGCCGCCGCCCTTCGCGATCTCCCGCGCCGGCGAGCCATCGAGCGGATGCCACATGATCTGCGTATTGCTCCAGCCGTTGTCGTTCCACACGGTGTAGATCAGCGCTGAGCCATCGGCGCTGAGTTGTGGCCAGCGGTGGCTGAGCTGACCATCGGCAAGCGAGGTGACCGTCTCGAGCTTGCCGCCGCGCGCGGGCAGTCGCGAGATGCCCGCGTTGTTCACGGGCGAGAGGTAGATGTTGTCGTCCGCGCCCCAGGTCAGGCCGC
This sequence comes from Vicinamibacterales bacterium, assembly GCA_035553795.1. Taxonomy (GTDB): domain Bacteria; phylum Acidobacteriota; class Vicinamibacteria; order Vicinamibacterales; family UBA2999; genus 12-FULL-67-14b. The sequence continues at coordinate 7,395 of DATMJU010000758.1, read as the reverse complement.
GCGGGTTCGCTGCCTGCGCAAGCGGCGAGGCGATGCCGCCGTCGACCGAGATTCGCTGCAACACGCCGTCGGCGTAGAAGGCCAGGGCCTTGCCGTCCGGTGAAAACGCCGCGTCGGTCGCACCCGCCGTGCCGGCGATCACGGTTGCTTCGAGCGCGTCGATACGCTGCCGGTAAAGGTGCGTGGTGCCCTGGCTCGTGCCCTGGAAGACGATCTGATCGTTCTGCGGCGCGATCGCGACTGCCGGTGAGCGGCTTTCAGCAACCGACACACCGTCGGGCAACGCCAGTCGAAACCTGATCGGCCGCTGAGTCTCCGCTGTCGCGGTGTCGCCCGGCTTGCCGGGTGCGCGCGACAGCCAGTACTGCGCGGCAAGCGCGACGATCAGCGCCGCGACCAGCAGCCACGGCAGGCGAGTCGAGTAGAAGGGTTTCTCTGAATCAGAACCGTGCACAATGCGCCTGGTACTAACTGGTCGCGGCGATATAGCCCTTCGCGGTCGCCTCGTCTACCACGTCCGCGATGAACGCCCACAGCGCGGGTGCGCCCTCGCGGATGGGTTCCATGCGGCGCAGCACGGCTTCGCGCGAGACCTGGTGCGATCGCCACGTGCCGCCATCGGCGCCGCCCCAGTTCTGCAACAGGCCGGAGAAGCGATCGAGCGCGATCGCGAACTTGGATTCACGCGTCCTGCCGGATTCGAACTCGTGCCACAAGGAGACCAGTTCGGCGCCGAGATCGGTGGGCAGCAGTGCGAACAAACGATCGGCGGCCGCCGCTTCACGCTCGGCCTTGTCGGCGTGGCCTTGCGGGTCGTACGCAAACGTGTCGCCGGCATCGATCTCGACGAGATCGTGGACCAGCAACATCCGGATCGCGTGAAGGGTGTCGGTGCCTTCCGGCGCGTGCTCGGCAAGCACCAGCGCAGTGGTGGCGAGGTGCCAGGAGTGTTCCGCGCTGTTCTCCAGGCGCGAGCGGTCGATCAGCGAGGTGCGGCGCAGCACCGATTTCAACTTGTCGATCTCCTTCAGGAAGGCGATCTGCTGCTCGAGCCGGGTCAAAGGCATGCGTCATTGTAGCGACAACTTCACGCCTATATAGCGGCGTCTTGCCGATGCCGATAGGTGTAATGCCTCGAATGACGCCACGAACGGTCGCTCTTGCGCTGGCAGTCCTCATCGCATCCGCGGGTCTGGCGGCGGCGCAGGATGACCGCGCCCGCGTCACCGGCGTCGTCACCGACCGATCGGGCGGCGCGCTGCCCGGCGTCACCGTGACGCTGCGAGGCGCGGCGATTGGCGGCGGCAACGTCGTCACTGACGGCGCGGGCCGGTATGTCACATCGTGGGTCATCCCCGGCACCTACGCAATCAGCTTCGAACTGTCTGGCTTCGAGAGCCGGATGATCCAGAACCTGCGCCTGACCGCCGGCCAGACGGTGATCCTCGATCAGGAGATGTCGCTCGCCGCGTTGAGCGAAACGGTCCAGGTGGTCGCCCCGGCTCCGGTTCCGCCACCGCCGCCCAAGCCGAAGCCGCGTCCGGCGCTGCGGCCGGTCGATCCCGGCGCGCTCGCATCCGTGTGCGGACCGCGGGAAGCGCCAGACTTTTCGCTCGCGGTCGGCCGCGTCGTCTCGCATCGCGACGATCCTGGACGGCAACTGCTTGGCCCCGGCGACGCGATCCGCATCGAGGTGGGCGAGGACGCCGGCATCATCGTGGGCCAGAACCTGGTGGTCCGGCGACGGTTCCGTAGCGGCGACCGCATGTCGGCACGGGCCGAGACGTACGGCGAGCAGAGGTCCGGACTGATCCAGGTCATCGAACTCGAAAAGAAGACCGCCGTGGCTGTGGTCGTGTACTCGTGCGGCGAGATGATCGCCGGTGATGCTGTGGAGCGCTACGTCCCGCAACTGGCAAGAATGGACGAAAAGCCGGGCACGCCGCAGTTCGACGACCCGGCAAAGGTCGTCATCGGTGACAGCGGCCAGCAGATGAGCGCCGCCGGCCAGATGATGGTGATCGATCGCGGCGTGGTGCAGGGCGCGCAACGCGGCCAACGCGTCACGATGTTCCGCCGCGTGCAGGGGAATCCGCCGCTGGTGATCGGCGAGGGCGTGATCATCGCGCTCCGGCCCGACTCGGCGACGATTCGCATCGAGCGCGCCACCGACGCGATCATGGTCGGCGATCTCGTCGCCCTACATCGCTAGCGAGGCTTGTCCTCGGGCATTCGCTTCTCCATCTGAAACACGGACTCCACGCTCGCGTAGTCCTTGTAGCCGAGGCGCGCGATGGGGCGCATCTTCATCACGTCCACGAAGCCGTCCACGATCGCGCCATCGTCGATGTGTACCGCGAGGACCTGGCCAATGACGACCTGATGGATCGACGAGGGCCGCCGGCCCGGGAGATCGACGATTTGATGAAGCCGGCACTCGAAGTGCACCGGTGACCCTTTGATCAGCGGCGGCCGAACGAGCCGCGCCGGTTCGCCCTCGAGGCCGGCGGCATGCAACTCGTCGACGCCGCGTTCGACGATCATCGCGGTCTGGTTCATCTGATCTTTCTGCCCAGGTCGCCATGTTGTAGACGAACTCGCCGGTGGTCTTGATGTTCTCTACAGTGTCCTTGGTGCCGCCATCCACTTCGTGCGTTCCCGCGGAGAACATCACGAACGGCGGGTCGTAGCTCAGGAGATTGAAGAAGCTGAACGGCGCGACGTTGATCCGTCCGGCCGCATCGACCGTCGAGATCCAGCCGATCGGCCGCGGCACCACGCATGCCTTGAGAGGGTTGTAGCGCAGGCCGTGGTTGTTCTTGTCGGTCTCGTAGTACATCGCGGAGCCCTCAACTTAGTTCGGGAAACACGTGCCGGCCATCTTCATCAACAGGCAACGGCACCGCCCACAACGCGGCGCTGACCGGCAACGGCGTGTAGAGGTGGGGGAACAGCGCTCCGCCCCTCGAAAGCTCCCATTTGAGCGGCTGGCCAATCTGTTCGATCGCAATCGCGACGAGGACGAGATCGGCCTGCCCGGCAAAATGCTTCGCCGCGGTCTCGCGGACCTGGCCGGCGGTGGAGAAGTGGATGAAACCGTCGGCGATATCGACCGGAGAGCCGTTGAAGACGCCGGCAGCAACGGCCTGCGTCCACAACTGCGCGGGAAGAATCTTATAGATGGTGTCAGCTGACCGGTGCATGCGGTGTTGATTATTGCAGGTCCGCCTTCGCGCGTCGCGCTTCGGCGCGACGAGGTTTGCTACGATGCGTTGATGCGCCACGCGACGACGTTTGCCGATGCGTTTGCGCGCGCCCGCGCGCATCGCTCGTCGCTGCTGTCGTCAACCACGACCACCGCGTACCGGCTGTTCGACGGCGCGGGCGACGATCTTCCAGGCGTCTACGTGGATCGCCTGGGGCCGGCCGCGGTCCTTGGTGTCTATGACGATGCGAGGTGGTCTGAGGAGGCGGTGTCCGCAGCGGCCGCCACCGTGCTGGAGGCGACCCGCGACATCGGCATCGAGTCGGTGTACGTGAAGCGATTCCTCAAGGATCGCTCGCGCCTTGGCGGCAAGCCCCCTGCGGAATCCACCTCTCACACGCCGCGTGCCGGGATCAGACAACCCGAAGCGCTGACCGTCTACGAGTACGGCGTGGGTTTCGAAGTTCGCCTGTTCGATGGCTTTTCGACGGGGTTGTTCCTTGAACATCGCGAGCATCGACGCGCACTTGCCGAACGCGGTGCCACGCGCGCGCTCAACCTGTTCGCGTATACCTGCGCGTTCTCGGTGCCGCTCGCCGCGGCGGGCGCGCACGTCACCAACGTGGATGTGTCGGCGCGCTATCTCGAGTGGGGCAAGCGAAACCACGCGCTGAACGGCCTGGACGAATCGCGCGTGCGCTATTCGCGAATGGACGCCACGGCGTACCTCGCTTATGCGGCGCGTCATGCGCACGAACGCTTTGACCTGATCGTCATCGACCCGCCGACCTTCGGCGCCGGCAATAGCCGCAGGGGCGTCAAGCCATGGAAAGCCACCGCTGATCTTCCGAAATTGATCGCCGCGGCCGCGGCGGTGCTTCGCCCGGGTGGTCAGATCTTCGCCTCGACCAACGCGCGTGAGCTTGCCGTGGACGGGGAGCTCACGTCGATGATCGAAGCAACACTCGGCCGCGTGCGATGGGAGTCACTACCGCCGTGGCCGAAGGACGTTCGTGAGCGCGGCCGCGTCGCGGCCACGCTGTTCACTCCGCGTTAGCCAGGCTCGTCGCCTGCGTCGCGATGGCGCGTTCCAGCGTCGACGCCCAGGTGGGCCGCGCGTCATGAGCGGGAGCGCGCCACACCTGCAGCTGTGTGGCGCCGAATGGGCGAGCGGCCAGCAGGGCGTGCTCGAGATACAACGGGCCGGTCGCGGGTCCGCCGTACAACTCATCGCCTGCCAGCGGCGCGCCCAGCGTGGCCAGCATCACGCGGATCTGATGAAACCGCCCGGTGTGCAACTGCACCAGCACGTGGCTGTGTCCTGTCCTGCGAGGGGCGGCAGACACATGAACGATCGTCAGAAATGAGGGCTTGCCGCCGGATCGGACGACGATCGCCTTGCGGCCTTCGGTGGAGAGATAGGCCTTGTGTTCACCGATCAGTTTCGCCGCGCGATCGGCGTCACGGGCGACCTCCGCCACATAGAATTTGTGCCAGCGGCGCGCCGCGATCTCGGCGGAATAGTGCGCCGCGGCGTTCTCGGTGCGCGCCACCACCATCAGTCCGCACGCCGGCGCGTCAAGCCGGTGCACCAGCCGCAAATCGTCGAAGCCCTCAGCCCGGAGCCTGGTCACCAGCGAATCCGCTGTCGCATCGCGCGGCAACTCCGACGCGAGGCCCGCCGGCTTTGCCACGACGATCTCGTGGGGCGTGACCAATAGCCGCGTCAGCGGTTTCAGTGGCGACATTCCAAGTGTGGGAATTCTATCAACGCGCGCCGCGGCGGCAACCAATCGCACTCAGCGGCAAACTCTCGGTGACGAATCGGAGTCTGAAGGCACATTCACCTTATGACCACACCATTCTCGCGATTCGTTTCGGCGGTGATTCTTGTTGCAGGCGCGCCGGCCGCGCTGTCGGCCCAGCAACATGCCGATAGCTGGCCGGGCTTGTGGGGCGCGTCGCGCAATGCCACGGCGGCCGGGAATCTCGGGTCGCTGCGCGGTGAGATGCAGGTGCTGTGGCGGCGCAGCGCGCAAGGCGGCTACTCAGAGATTGCCGTTGCGAACGGCCGGGCGGTGACGCTCGAACTCCGCAACGGCATGGACTTCGTGGTGGCGCTGGATGCGCAGACCGGCCGCGAGCAGTGGTCGGTGCGCATCGGGCCGACGTATCGCGGGCACGGTGGATCGGATGACGGACCGATCTCGACGCCGGCAATTGATGGCAATGATGTGTTCGCGCTTGGGCCCAACGGGCAGCTGCTCGCGATTGACCTGGCCAGCGGCAAAGAGCGATGGCGCCATGATCTGGTGAGCGCGTTCAGCGCTGATGCGCCGACCTGGGGATTCGCGGCCTCGCCGCTGGTCGATGGCCGCCTGGTGATTGTCCCGACCGGTGGCGCGAAGAGCCGCGGCTTGCTCGCCTTCGATCGCGCGAGCGGAAAGCTCGCGTGGAGCGCCCCGGTCGCGAAAGTGACCGGCTACGCCTCGGCGGTCGCGACGACCATTGCCGGTGTCCGCCAGATCGTCGGCATCTCCGCCGATCGGGTCTACGGAGTGCATCCGCAGGACGGGCGCGTGTTGTGGAGCGCGCCCGGGACCGGCGGCAACGCCGAAGTGTCGAACAGCGTGATCCCGCTGCCGGGCGATCGCATCCTGTTCGGCAACTGGGAGGGCTCGACGCTCATCAAGGTTGCGATGGAAGGCAAGGCCCTCACCGCGCGCGAGGTGTGGAAATCATGGCTTTCTTTACGGCTTCGCGGGTCCAATCCTGATGTGCGTCAATGCCGAAACGCAGGAGATCGTCTGGCGGGAGCGCACAGGTGCGGGCACCGTGATGGCGGTCGGCCCTCAGCTGGTGTTTCTCAGTGATGGCACCGGCGAGTTGGTGGTCGCGGACCTGTCGCCGCAAGGATTCACCCAGCGGCACCGGGTGCGGGTCTTGCAGGACGGCGTGCGCGCGGTCACCGGCGCGTCGTTTGCGAACGGCCGGTTCTACGTCAGGAATCTGCGGGAGATCGTGGCGTTCACCCTGCGGTGACGGGCGCGAGCGCCTGAACGTTCTTCTGGCGCCACCACATCAGCTTCCCGAGGTCCTTGGCGTCGAAACTATCGAGCGTGCCGCCATTTTCGAAGTGCGCCATCATCACGCGGCCTAGCGCGTACGACGCGAATCCAGCCGTGGCGAATCCGGCCACCGCTCCCACGCCAGGCGGCAGCAGCTTCATGGCGCGGCGGGTCGCAACCGAGCCGATGCTGGCCGGCAGCAGGCTGGCGCCGACCGCCAGCACGATGTTGCGGGCCGCGTGATCGGAAAATGTTTCGCCGTAGTGTTCGGTCATCGACTTGACGAGCGCGATGTGGATGCCCGCGAGGATGGCGACATCCACTCCCGGAATGGGAATGATGCCGACGGCAGCGGACGCGACGACGTAGCGGCGGACGATGTGCAGTGCCGCGTCATGCCGGGTCTGTTCTGCAGTACCAATTTCGTCACTGGATGTCTTGGTCATCTAAGAAAGATCTAAGAAAATTAGGCCGGTTTTTGCGCTGATCCTGCGTTCGCTGCCTTGACAACGATGCTCAACTGTAGAACTATCCATTTCGCATGTGTCGCACTGAGTCGGAAGTCCAATGGTAAAGCGCCGGACCTCTCGATCATCGTCTGACGGCACGCCCGAATCGCCTTCAGCGACCGACACAAACAGCAAAAATTTTCCGGAGGATAGCATGACGACAGAAAGCGTTGCCTCGGCCACCGACCCGATTGTCCGCAAGTGGACGTATGCCGCGGCCGGAGCGGGACTGATCCCGATTCCAATTGCCGATTTGGCGGCGATCGCGGCGGTTCAGCTGAAGCTGGTCGCGGACCTGTCGGCCCACTACGGCGTGCCGTTCTATCGCAACCAGGGCAAGGCCGCGCTCGGCGCGCTGACCGGCACCATGGTGTCGCGCCAGCTGTCGCCCCTGCTCGCCAGCGCCCTGAAGGCCGTGCCCGTGATTGGGCAGTTCGGCGGCGTGGCCGCGTCGACCCTGTCGGCCGGCGCTTCGACCTACGCGGTCGGCCGCGTGTTCGACATTCACTTTGCCTCGGGCGGCACGCTGCTCGATTTCGATGCCTCGAAGGTGAAGAGCGTCTTCACGCGCGAGTACGAAAAGGGCAAGGCGATCGTCAAGCCCGCCTAAGAC